>JAIRZS010000177.1 GCA_031267115.1 Treponema sp. | reverse complement strand
CGCAGGGGGGCAGGACGGCGGCCTTTTCTGCCCGCGCCCGCCGTATGGTAACAGGCCCCCCTCCCTGAAAATTACCGCTTGAAAAGGCGCGGATTATCGGGATAATGGAACTTGTTCCGGAGGGAGCATGCAGAGACTGAACAAGAGTATTGCCGCGCTGGTCGGTTCTTACGGATCCCGCGGCCTGGTGAACCATACCGGGAGCGGCAATCTTCCCAGCCGCCTGGCTGTCCAGGATATACTGAGCGGGCTGGACGGGATTATTTTTCCCGGCTTTAGGGAGGGCGGGGATCTGTCCCGGGATAATCTGGGGCTTATTACCGCAGAAAAGGTCTGCCATCTGGCCCGGGAGCTTGTCCGGGAGGCGGAAAAGAGTATCGGCTTTTCGGTGCGGCGGGGATCGGCGGATTTTTCCTGCGGGCGGGAAGGCTGCCATGCCGCGGCGGAGCTTGTTGTCGAGGAATTTTTCGAGGAGATACCGGGTATACGCGCGGCTCTGGCGCTGGACATGGAGGCCGCGTTCCGGGGCGACCCGGCGGCGAAGAGTACCGCGGAGGTGATACTTTCCTATCCGGGATTTCAGGCTATTGTGGTTTACCGGCTGGCGCATTTTTTCTGGGCCCGCCAGATTCCCCTTATCCCCCGGATGATGAGCGAGATGGTACACAACAGTACCGGTATAGACATACACCCCGGCGCGGTGATTGGCGAGTCGTTTTTTATCGACCACGGGACCGGGGTGGTGATTGGCGAAACTACGGTTATCGGGAAAAATGTCAAGATATACCAGGGTGTTACCCTGGGCGCCCTTTCGGTAAAAAAGGAAGAGGCGGACAGGAAGCGCCACCCGACTATCGAGGATGACGTGACTATCTACTCCAACGCGACGATTCTGGGCGGCGCGACGGTGATCGGCAGGGGGAGCATTGTCGGGGGGAATGTGTGGCTTACCGAGTCGGTGCCGCCGGGAACGCGGATCTACGTGCGCCCCGGAGACCAGGTGATAAGTACCGGAAATGGATGATATGCAGGGCGCGGGGGCCGGAAAAGGCATGGAAGCCGGGCAGGGCGCGAAGAACAGGAAGGCGGCGTTTGTGGCGGTGGTGGGGAGGCCGTCCGCGGGCAAGTCTACGCTGGTCAACGCCTTTTGCGGTGAAAAAGTAGCGATTGTGAGTCCTGTCCCCCAGACTACCCGCAACGCGATACGGGGAATTGTAAACCGGGAGGAGGGGCAGCTTGTGTTTGTGGACACGCCGGGCCAGCACCTTTCGGAGCGGAAGTTCAACCGGAAACTGGCCGATGTGGCGGGGCGGACCCAGGCGGAAGCGGACCTGATACTTTACGTGCTTGACGCGACCCGCCCCCCGGGCCCCGAGGAGGAGGCCGTGGCCGCGCGGCTCAGGGGCGACGCGGGCCGGACCCTGGCGGCTGTCAACAAGACCGACAGCGGCGATGCCCGCCCTGATGCGGTGGAGGAATTTCTCCGGGCGAGGCTGCCCGGCCTTGGGGGGGATCGCTGTTTCCGTATCTCGGCCCTGCGGAACGAGGGGACGGAAGCGCTGCTCAAGGGCCTATTTGCCCTGGCCGGGACCGGCGAGCCTTTTTACCCGGAGGAATACTACACGGACCAGGAGCCGTCTTTCCGCATTGCCGAAATTATCCGGGAAAAAGCCATCAGCCATCTGCGCCAGGAACTGCCCCACTCGCTTTATGTGGACGTAGCGGACGCGGAACTCCGCGAAAACAACGCCAGGCTCTGGGTACGCGCCTTTATCGTTACCGAGCGGGAATCGCAGAAGGGCATGATCGTGGGGAAGGGCGGCAGGATGATCAAGGTTATCAGGGAAGAGGCGCTTGCGGATTTGAAGCGTATCTTTGACTGGAAGATAGAGCTTGATCTGCGGGTCAAGGTTTCCCGCGACTGGCGGCATAACGACGCGGTGCTCCGGCGGCTGGTGGGCGGGTGAGGGGAGCGGGGTGATTGGGGCAGGCCGGGACCTTGGCCCGGCCGCAGGGGCCGGGCTTGCAGGCAAGTCCGCGGCTTCCCCCCTCAGCTTTATCTGGGTTTGGCGATGTACTTTTCCAGTTCCGGCTTTTTCCTGAGTTCCTCCGCCAGCCCTTCGGCGCGGCCCTTGTTCACGTAGTCCTTCTTCTGGAAGGAATAGCTGAATTTGGTGTGCACGTCGTAGTTCCCGGCCATAAGCGCATAGGCGTCTTCAGTCATGACCAGTTCCTCGTCCGTCGGGATAATATAGACCGGTATTTTCGAGCCGGGCCCGCTGATGACAGTCTCGGTGTTCCGGGTGCAGGCGGTTTTGTTGGCCTCGGGATCGTACGCTATGCCGATACCCTCAAGGCCGTCCAGGATTTTTTCCCGTATGAACCAGGCGAACTCCCCCACTCCGGCGGTAAATACCAGGGCGTCAACCCGGCCCAGCACGGCCTGGTACGCGCCTATGTACTTCTTGACCCGGTGGGCCTCCATGTCCTGCGCGAGGAGGGAGCGTTTGTCGCCGTCGAGCTTGGCTTTCTGGATATCCCGGCGGTCGGTGTATTTGCCGGTGATCCCCAGAAGCCCGGATTTCTTGTTCAGGGCGCTCTCCATGTCGGCGGGACTCATGCCGGCCTTGCGCATCACGTAGAAGGGCATCGCCGGGTCCGTGTCGCCCGAACGGGTCCCCATGACAAGGCCCTCAAGGGGGGTAATGCCCATGGACGTGTCGAAGGAACAGCCGTTCCTGACCGCGTTTACCGAGGAGCCGTTCCCCAGGTGGCAGATAACAAGGTTGGTCTGGAACGGGTCCTTGCCCAGGAGCACCGCGGCGCGTTTCGCCGTATACAGGAAACTGGTCCCGTGGAAGCCGTAGCGGCGCACCGAGTATTTTTCGTACCACTCGTAGGGCACGGCGTAGAGGAAGGACTCAGGCGGCATGGTCTGGTGCCAGGCGGTATCCATGATGGCGCAGTGGGGCGCGTTGGGAAGCACCTTCTTGGCCGCCTGTATCCCCATGATATTCGCCGGATTGTGGAGCGGCCCCAGGTCCTTGACCTCGTCCAGGGTAGCCATAACCGCGTCGTCCACGATCACGCTTTTGGTAAACTTGTCGCCCCCGTGGACCACCCGGTGCCCCACAGCCTTGATCAGGCCCATATCGCTGATAACGCCGGTCTTGCCGTCCGTCAGCGTCTTGATAATAAGGTCCACCGCGTCGGTGTGGGTAGGGCAGTCGTGTTCGATAGTAATCTCCTCCCTGCCTTTTACCTTGTGGCTGATAAACGACCCCCCGATTGTCACCTTTTCTACAACGCCTACCGCCAGAATATCCCTGGCGTCCCAGTCATAAACCTGGTACTTTGCGGACGACGAGCCGCAGTTGAGTGTTAAAATTACCATTTAGATCCTCGCTAATTGTTTTGGGCGGCCCCGGAAACCGGAGTCCTGATGTTTCTGTAAGTATAGCATATCCGGGGGAGATTGTCATGGGCGCATTTCCGGCGCGAAGCGCCGGAAACCGGGCTTTGCGGGGCTCCGCTGCCGCTCCGGCCCCAGCGCTCCGCGCCGTGGCTAAACCCCTCCAATCCCTTGCGCGTGCCAAAATCCGGCGTCCTGCCGGATAGCGAGTAATTGCCGCTTCGCGGCAATTACTTCCGGAAACAGCGGCATCCATGCCGCAGCCCCTGCGGCTAAATTTTTAACCGCAAAGTCGAAAAGGTAAAAGAAGTAAAGAATGAAGACCTCTTTAACTTCGAACCTTCGGTTCGATTTGACTTTGCGGTAAAAAATCAGCTGTGGGGGTACGCGGCATGGATGCCGCTGTTTCCGGAAGTAATTGCCGCGAAGCGGCAATTACTCGCT
>JAIRZS010000011.1 GCA_031267115.1 Treponema sp. | reverse complement strand
ACTTTTTCCGGAAGAACCGGATGCCTTAATTGGGCACGTCCGGGTCTGTGGGGGTTCCGGGCGGGCAACCGCCCGGTTCTACCCGGCGGAGGCTGCCCCCTCCCTGGCTTTTGGCTGGGATTTTGGAACAAGCTCAGTTGAATAAGTTCGCTAAGCGAAGAAAGCGGCACTTCTTTACTTCTTATTCTTCTTTGACTTGTTCGACTTTGCGGTAAAATTCCGGTAGATTGGCGTCTGGCGCCGTATTCGGCCCCGGGAGATTGTCCGGAAGCCTTTGGTTTGGTATAATAGGCGCAATCCATAAGGGATAAGGAGTACAAATGAAACCGATAGGATGGATAAACGCGTCCATATTGATAATAGCGGCGGTTTCCCTCGCGCCCGCCCTGCCCCAAAGCGACCGTACAGGCAGGGCCGGGGAACTGCGCTTCGGCTTTTCTACCGAGCCGGCGACCCTTGATCCTTTAAGCCCCGCCAATACCGCGGACGGGCGGAGCATACTTTTCAACGTATTCGAGGGGCTTGTTAAGCCGACCCCCGACGGCGGCCTTGAACCTGCGGCGGCGGAAAATTATACTGTAGAACAGGACGGCTTTGCGTACAGTTTTACCCTGAGGGAAGGCCTCCTCTTTCACGACGGATCGCCTGTGGCGGCGGAAGACGTGGTTTTTACCCTGGAAACCGCCAGGGCCAACCGGTTCGAGGGCTTTGCCGGTATTGCCGCCGTGGAAGCTTTGGACAGGAGGAACGTGAGGATCACGCTGAAGGAAAAGGACCCCGAATTCCTTGCGAACCTGACGATCGGGATTGTGCCCAAAAGCAACGGCAGCCGCGAAACAAAAGCCATAGGGACCGGCCCTTTTATCATTGATTCCTATACTACGCAGCAGTCCCTGGTGCTGGTAAAGAATCCCCATTACCGCAAACCCGGCTATCCCAAACTTGACAAGGTAACAATAGTGTTCGTGGCGGATTCCGACGGCCTGCTCACCGCGCTCCGGGGGGGCAACATTGACGGGGCGGCCATAACAGGCTCCCTGCTCCAGCAGCTTCCCGAAAACAGTTTTGACATTGTCCCCGGCTATTCCAACATGGCGCAGCTTCTGGCGCTCAACAACAGCGCCAAACCCCTTGACGATGTCCGGGTGCGCCGCGCCCTGAATTACGCGGTCGATGTCCAGGAGATCATCGACACCGCCTTTTACGGCAGGGGCGAGCCTTCCGGAAGCCCCCTTATTCCGGGCCTTGGCCGCTACTATGAAACTTCGCTAAAAAACCCTTACCCGGTCAATATCGCCAGGGCAAAATCCCTGCTTGCCGAGGCGGGATACCCCGGCGGCTTCCCCCTGGAAATAACCGTGCCTTCCGCATACGTGATGCATATAGACACCGCCCAGGTGCTGGTGAACCAGCTTGGGAAAATAGGCGTCGATGCCACGATTAAACAGGTCGACTGGGCGACATGGCTTTCCGAAGTTTACCAGGGCCGGCATTTCCAGGCGACGATCATTTCCCTGGATTCCAACAGCATTTCCCCCCGGTCCTTTCTCGCCCGCTACCGCTCAAACGCCGGGAGTAATTTTATCAATTTTAAGAGCGCCGATTTTGACAGCCTTTACGACGCAAGCCTTTCGGAACCGGACGACGCCAAACGGACGGCCATATACAAGAACGCGCAAAAATTAATATCCGATAACGCGGCAAGCGTTTACATTCAGGATATCCTGGGCTTTAAGGTTTTCCCCAGGGGGCGTTTCAGCGGGCTGCTCAACTACCCGCTTTCCGTAACCGACTTTTCCACCATTAACAGCCTCGCCAGCAAATAATATGGGTTTCATCGGGAAAAGGCTCGCGATAACGCTGCTGACCCTGTTTTTAGTGTCCTTCCTCACTTTCGCGGCCTTTTCCGTCATTCCCGGCGATCCGGCGCTTCTTGCCCTGGGGATCGAAGCTTCGGACGAACAGCTTGCCGCGCTCAGGACGGAAATGGGGCTTGACCGCGGCTATTTCGAACAGTACTTCTCCTGGCTCGGCAAATTCCTCACAGGCTCCCTGGGCAGTTCTTCCCGTTTCCGGGGGCAGGCGATTTCCGCCCTTGTCGCCGAAAGGCTGCCGGTAACTTTTTCCCTTGCCCTTGTCTCGCTTATCCTGATTCTCCTCCTCTCCGCGCCTCTGGCAGTGCTGCCGGTAAAAAAGGAAAACAGCATTACCGACAGGCTGCTGAATACTTTCACCGCGATAACCATTTCCTTCCCCGGTTTTTTTCTGGGCATACTGTTTATCTGGATCTTCGGCCTCGCGCTCCGCCTCTTTGTCCCGGGGGCCTATGTTGGCTACCGTGATGATTTTCTTTCTTTTCTCGGCTACCTTTTCTTCCCCGCCCTTGCGGTCGCCATTCCCAACGCGGCGATCTTGATCAAATTCTTGAGGGGGGCAATCTTCAGGCAGCTTAAAAGCGATTATGTGCGTACCGCCCTGGGCAAGGGCAGTACCCGGCGCAGGGTCCTCCGGGAGCATGTGCTTAAAAACGCGGCCATTCCCGCGATAACCACGCTGAGCATGATCGTCGCGGAGATTTTCTCCGGGAGCATTGTTATTGAACAGGTGTTCGGTATTCCCGGAATAGGGCGGCTCCTCATAGCCTCGATCAGTTCCCGGGATTATGCCATGGTACAAACGCTGGCGGTTTATATCGCTTTTGTGGTTGTGCTTGCCAATACTTTCGCGGATATTGCCGTCAGAATTGTCGATCCCCGGATCCGCTTCCGCGCCTGACCCGGAACTCCCGGATAAAAGAAAAACGGTGAAAGAAAAAAACGTGAGGGAAAAAACGAAGAAAGAAAAAGCAAAAGAAAAAACAGGAACGGATTTTATAATAGGCGTATTTCTTTCGGCGCTGGTGCTTGTTATGGCCCTGTCCAGTTTTTTCTACACCCCTTACGGCTACAATGACATGGACAGCGCGGCGCGTTTCAGCCCCCCGCGGGGGGAATACCTTTTGGGTACCGACAATTTCGGGCGCGACGTGTTTTCCAGAATCATGGAAGGCAGTAAATACACCCTGCTTGTGGCCCTGCTCACCGTGGCGGGGAGCGCCCTTGCCGGTTCCTCAATCGGCCTCCTCTCGGGCTACGCGGGGGGCGCGGCGGACGAAATTATCATGCGCTTAATGGACACGCTGAGTTCGTTTCCCGGAATACTCCTGGCCCTCCTCATGGTATCCCTTTTGGGCAGCGGGGAAGGCCCGCTTGTTGCCGCGCTGCTCGTCCTGTTCATTCCAAGCTTTGTGCGTATCATGAGGAGCGGCGTGCTTCAGTACAAGGAGCGCGATTTTGTAAAAACAGCGGAACTGTGGGGCTGCCCGCCGGCGCGCCTCCTGTTTGTACATATTCTGCCCAACCTGCTTTCCTCCCTGCTTTCGGCGGTGGTCCTGGGGCTGGGCAACGCCATACTCGCCGAGGCCACGATGAGCTACCTCGGCCTCGGCATACAGCCGCCCTTGCCTTCCTGGGGGCGCATGCTCGCCGAATACCAGGCCTTTCTCTTTAACGCCCCCTGGTGCGCCCTGGCCCCGGGAATCATGATAATGCTGACGGTACTGGCTTTCCACTATCTGGGCGAGGGAATCCGCCGCCGTTATGTACGGGGCCAGCCGTGACGCCGCTTCTCAGTGTAAAAGGCCTGACTATAGATATTGTACAGGGAAAAAACATTTTTTCCGCGGTCAGGGACATAAGCTTTGAACTTGGAGAAGGGGAAATCCTCGGCATTGTAGGCGAATCCGGATGCGGGAAAAGCCTTACCGCCCTTTCCATTCCGGGCCTGCTGCCCCAGGCTGCGGAAGCGGGTTCCGGCTCGATTTTTTTTGAAGGGCGGGATCTGCTCACGCTCCCCGAACAGGAACTCTGCCGCGTCCGGGGAAATAAAATTTCGATGGTTTTCCAGGAACCCCTCCTTTCCCTCAACCCCCTTCTGCGCATCGGGAGGCAGATAGAAGAACCGCTTTTATTGCACGGGAAAAAAGACAGGGCAGGAAACCGGGAACAGGTTCTGGACATCATGGCGAGGCTGGGGCTGCCCGATCCCCCAAGCCTGACCCGCGCCTATCCCCACCAGCTTTCAGGCGGCATGTGCCAGCGGGTAATGATTGCCCTGGCCATGATATGCGGCCCCAGGCTGCTTATCACGGACGAGCCGACCACGGCCCTTGACGCGACAATCCAGACGCAGATTCTTGAACTTATCAAAAAGATCAACAGGGAGCGCGGGACGGCGATTCTTTTTATATCGCACGATCTCAGCATTATCAGGCGGCTCTGCCGCCGCGTCCTTGTCATGTACGCGGGAAAAATTGTCGAATCGGGAAAAACAGAGGATGTGTTCAAAAGGCCCCTCCATGAATACACCAGGGGCCTCATCGGCTCCATCCCGGAGCGGAAACGCAAGGGCAGCGCCCTCGCGAATATCCCCGGAAAGGTACCCTTTATTGAGGAACAGCTCCCCGGCTGCCCCTTCGCGCCCCGCTGCGCGAAAGCCATGGAACGCTGCCGGGAGGCGTTCCCGGAAGCGGCGTTCTTTGACAACGGGCGGCGCGTCCACTGTTTTATGGCGGGATCTTTTTTCAAAGAGGCGCGGCTATGACCAGCGCGGCTATGACCGGAGCGGCAGCACTGCTCAGCGTTAAAGATGTTTCAAACCGCTACATTATCCGGGATCGGGGGGGCCTTGGCAAAAAAGAGATAAAACCCGTACTGGACAGGGTAAACCTTGAAATACAGGCCGGCGAGATCTGCGGGCTTGTAGGCGAATCCGGCTGCGGGAAGACGACCCTTGGACGCTGCGTTTTGGGACTCATCGAATATACGGGGGAAATTACCGTTGACGGCATAAGGCAGGGCAGCCGGGGGAGAAACAGCGCCGCGAAACGGCGTGAAATGGCGAAAAAAATACAGGCGGTATTTCAGAATCCGGCATCTTCCCTTAACCCGGTAAAAAAAGCCGGATGGCTCCTTGAAGAACCCCTGCGTATCCACAGGGCCGCAGGCAGGGCGGAACGGGAAAGGCGGGTGGACGAAGTTCTCGAACTTGTCGGCCTCGACAGCGCGTATAAGCGCCGCGGGATAGACGAACTTTCCGCGGGCCAGAAACAGCGCATCTGCATAGGCTGCGCGTTAATGCTGCGCCCAAAACTTATCATTGCGGACGAACCCGTAAGCGCCCTTGATGTTTCAGTGGGGGCGCAGATACTCAACCTGTTCCGGGATCTGCACGAACAGCTCAATCTGTCGCTGCTCTTTATTTCCCATAACCTCAACCTGGTGTACTACCTCTGCGACAAGATCGCGGTGATGCACGGGGGGAGGATTGTGGAACAGGGGCCGGCGGAGCGGGTTTATTCCTCGCCCGAACACGGGTACACCAGAAAGCTGCTCCTCGCTCTGGGGGAGGATGACGGGCAGGGCTGAGAAACGGCGGCGGACGTTTGTTGCAAATTTGCGTTTTCCCCTGCTTCGTAATATATTTAATAAAGAGGGTCCAGCCCATGAAAACCGCTGTTTTTGTGATATTTTTGACCGTTCTCGCGCTTCCGGGCTTTGCCCAGGACGCCGGCGATTTTACCGTTACCCAAAACACTTCCGGCAGCGTCGTTATTACCGGCTACCGGGGAAGCGCGAAAGATCTGGCAATTCCCCCGGCCATTAACGGCATCCCCGTCGGCGCCATAGGCCGCGCGGCGTTCAGGAATTTGGCGCTCGGTTCCGTGACCATCCCCGGATCGGTTTCCTTTATCGGGGACCTTGCCTTTGCGGACAACGAACTGACCGGCCTCGTGTTAAACGAGGGATTAACGGTTATCGGCATAAGCGCGTTCGCGAATAACAAATTGACCAATGTGGTTATCCCGGACAGCGTTACCGCCATAAGGTACGGGGCGTTTAACAAAAACCCGGTAACGGCCATAAGCATTTCAAGCAGAGTCGCCGCCATCATGCCCAGGGTATTTTCAAAAAACGCGCTTTCGGAAATTACCATAGGGGGCAGGACCGAAGTGTACATCGAAAATTTTGAACCGGCCTTTGTCAATTACTATATCAGCCGGGAGAGACAGGCGGGAACCTACGTAAAGACGGACGGCGTCTGGAAGCTCCGGTAAGCGGCCTTATACTAAAAAACATGGTTTAGAATTTTACCGCAAAATCGAATAAGTCAAAATTAACCCAAGTTTTAACCGCGAAGTCGAATAAGTAAAAGAAGTAAAAGGAAAAAGTCATCGCTTCATACTCTGCTTGGTGAACTTATTCGGCTTTTTCGACTTCGTGGTAAATTTCTGAAGCATGCCTGGCGCCTGCGGCATGGATGCCGCTGTTTCCATTGCTATCCGCCATTGGCGGATAGATGGAGTTTGCCACAGGCAAACTCCGATTCCAAATTCCGGCAGGATGCCGGATTTTGGAACGCGCAAGGGATAGAAGCGGTATCCTTTTTTGCCGGAGGCAAAAAAGATACAAGCGGATAGCCCGGTCCTGCCGCGCAGCGGCAGGATGCGCCCAAATTCCGGCGTACTATCCGTTACCAGTTTAATCGATGGGGTAACGCGGAATGTGGGAACCGGCGACTATTCCGGGGTCAGATAGACACCGCCATCGTGCCCCGGTTTCCCGTCCCGTATGTGGTATAGCAAAGGACTTTTGAGCAAAAACTTTTTCGGCTTTTTCGACTTTGCGGTAATATCTTCTTCAATTCTCTGTCATTACACATCCCGCATGAGCCGCAGCGCGGCAGGCCGCCGGAAACATTCTACTGCTTCTCGCTCAGATCCGCCGCGTTGAGTATCGCGCCCTGGCCGTTTTCCCTCTGGATGAGCACCGTGTTTCCCTGGAATACCGGCGTCCCCCAGGGGTGTACCGGTATGGCCGACCGCAATTCCGCGGCAAGGGTGTTCGCGTTAAAGCGGGCAAGGTAGTTCTTGCCGTCCTGGATCGTGATAGCGTAGAGGCCCCCGCCGTTCTGCCAGATAAGGCTCTGGGGGTGTATATCGCTGTCGCTCTGGCGGGCTATTTCCAGGCTTTCCTGGTTTATCTCCACAAGGCGGGCGGCGCTCTGGCCCCGGCCCGCGCCGGCTATGGCGATCATGCGGCTCCCCGCCTGGATAAGGGACCGGGCGTTAACCGTGTCCATGTTGCCGGACCCCAGCTCGCCGGCGTTCGCGGCGTCTATCCTTACCAGCCGGCCCAGGGCCGAATCGCCCGAGGTTATGCGTACCATGACAAAGCTCTGCTGGTTTTCCGGGCGGGCGGCGGGCTGGTCGCGGTTGTCCTGCCGCGCTATAAGCACCTGCTGGTCTCTGGCTATGTCCTGGCGTTCCTGCCGGGCTTCCTCTGTCTTTTGTTCGGCAAGCCGCTCGTCGCTCTCGGCCCCCCGGCGCTGTTCAGCCGCGGTCGCTTCCTGCCTGCCGGCTTCGGCCTCTTTTTGGGCCGCCGCTTCTTCCCGCGCCGCAAGCTGCTCCTCGCTGCGGCGCTGCTCGGCCGGGGCGGCGCGTCCCGACGCCGCGTCCTCGCGGGCCTGTTCCCGGTCCCGGGCAATGCTTTCCCGCTCCGCGGCCGCCTCGGCGCGGGACCGGGCCGCCCGGCTTTCCGCTTCGTCCGCGGCCCGCCTTTCCGCCGCGGCGCGTTCCGCGGCCTCTTCCGCTTCCCTTTCCTTGATGTCTACCATATCCTTGCGGGAATCAAGGCCCATGTCTTCCCGGGAGCGCATCTCGTCAATAACCTCGGGCCGGCTAAGGGAAGAAGTGTCGACGGCGCTCAAAGAGCCGGATCTGCCCAGATTGAGGGGGATGAGCATGTGGGTACGGCCCGGCCACTCGTCAAAGCGCACCGAAAGCCCCGCCTTGTCCTCGTCCACATACCGGATAACCGCGGCCTTGTACCGGCCGCCGAAATAGTTCCAGTTTCCCCGGAAAACCGCGTTGTATACGGTAATGTACTCCGCAAGAAGCGAGGCGTCCTGGGCCGAATAACGGTAGGCCGATTCCAGATAGCCCTGGACAATAAGCCTGAGATTCCGGATATGATCGACCCCGACATCAACCCCAAGGCCGAAAATATCCGCGTCGAGCCTGTCGCCTTCGGGATCGCTTACCGAGTGAATCACAAAGTAGCGGTTCGCGGCTCCGTAACGCGCCGTCCCCGCACCTCCCGCGGCGGCCGAAGCCCCCAGCGCGGCCCCGATTCCCAAAATCTGGCCGCGGGTTTCGATACGGGCGTAAGGCCCGTCGTAATTGATAAAGTCTACCGAAGTGGAACCTGCCGCGCCAAGTTCCTCCCTGTCAACCGGCTGGGCAAAAGCGGCCGCCGGGATCAGAAGCGCCGCCAGGGCGCATACGGCAAATTTTGCCTTCAAACTGCGGGATTTCATCATAAAACGCCTCTTTAAGACCCGGAAAACTTCAATTTCGCGGATGCCTCTCTATAATAATATGTTGGCGCATAGGTAAAATCAAGGCAAACCGGGGAAGGGCAGGGAAAGGAAGCGGGATAAGCGTAC
>JAIRZS010000010.1 GCA_031267115.1 Treponema sp. | reverse complement strand
ACTTTTTCCGGAAGAACCGGATGCCTTAATTGGGCACGTCCGGGTCTGTGGGGGTTCCGGGCGGGCAACCGCCCGGTTCTACCCGGCGGAGGCTGCCCCCTCCCTGGCTTTTGGCTGGGGTTTTGGAACGAGCTCACTTTTTCGGCTTTGCGGTAAAATTCCAAAGCACGCCTACCGCCCGTGGCAGAACTTGTACTTTTTCCCGCTGCCGCAGGGGCAGGGGTCGTTGCGGCCGACCTTGGGGACGGCGCGTACCACGGTAACCGCCGCCTGCCCCGCGCCCTGCCCGCCCCTGCCGCCTCCCGGAGGGACGCCGCCGCCCTGGGAGACGCCGCCCGCAAAAGCGCCCATGCTGCCGTGGGTCGCCGACTGCGTGACGGCGGGCCGCCCGCGGGTTTCGCGGTCCCCCGCAACCTGGATGCGGACCAGGTGGAGCCGGGAGGCGATTTCCGCGCGGATAGTGTCGATCATGGTGTCGAATATCTGCGCGCCTTCCAGCTTGTACTCGGTCAGGGGGTTTTTCTGCGCGTAGCTCCTCAGATGCACGGATTCGCGCAGCCCTTCCATATTTTCCAGGTGGTCCAGCCACTTGCGGTCAATGGACTGGAGGTACTGCATACGGATAAAGCCGTTCAGATTCGCGTCCCCCGCCAGGGCCGCCTTTTCCTCGATGTCCCGCTCAAGATCGCCTGAAATGCGGCTTTGCAGTTTTTCGGGAAGCCATTCCTCTTTTGCCCCGTCATCGGTACGGAGGGTATAGCCGAACTGGGTTTTAAGGTAATTCGACAGCTCCTGCACGGCCTCGGCCTGGCCGTGCTTCTGGGTCTGCTGGTAGTTCGCCAGGGCGTTTTCCACCATGTCGGCGGTAGCGTCGTGGATGCGGGGCTTCAGATCGCTGTCGGAAAGGATAAGGTCCCGCTGCTCGTAGATAAATTTCCGCTGCTGGTTCAGGACATCGTCGTATTCCAGAAGGTGCTTGCGGATTTCGAAGTTCCTCTCCTCAACCTTCTTCTGCGCCCTCTCGATGCTCTTGTTAAGCCAGGGGTGGAAAATCGGCTCGCCGCCCTGCATCCCTATCTTCGCCATCAGGTTCCTGATGTTTTCCCCGCCGAAAAGCCGCATAAGATCGTCTTCCATCGAGATAAAAAATTTGGAACGCCCCGGGTCCCCCTGGCGACCGGAGCGGCCCCGGAGCTGGTTGTCGATACGGCGGCTTTCGTGGCGCTCGGTCCCGATCACGTAAAGCCCCCCCAGGGCCTTTACTTCCTCGTAATCGGCGCGCCATTTTCCGTACTCTTCCTTTAATACCGCCGCGTATTTTTCAGGCGGGGCCTCGGTCCCGGCGCGCTTGCGGGCGCGGTGTTCGGGGCTGCCCCCCAGCTTAATGTCGGTCCCGCGGCCGGCCATATTTGTGGCGATGGTCACCGCGCCCCGGGACCCGGCCTCGGCGATAATCTGCGCCTCGCGGGCGTGGTTCTTGGCGTTGAGCACCTCGTGCCTTACGCCGCGCCGGGTGAGCATGGCGGAAAGCTTTTCCGATTTTTCGATAGAGACCGTGCCGATAAGCATAGGCTGGCCCTTCTTGTGGGCCTCGGCAATTTCAACGCAGAGGGCCTCGAACTTGTCCTTTTCGCCGAGGTACACCACGTCGTCCTCGTCGTTCCGCGTAACCGGAAGATTCGTCGGGATCACCACGACGTCAAGGTTGTATATTTTGGCGAACTCCACCGCCTCCGTATCGGCCGTCCCGGTCATGCCGGAAATTTTTTCGTAAAGCCTGAAGAAATTCTGGAAAGTAATAGTCGCCAGGGTACGGTTGCGCTGGGCAATCTTGATCCGCTCCTTCGCCTCGATAGCCTGGTGGAGCCCGTCCGAATAGCGGCGGCCGTGGAGTATGCGGCCCGTAAATTCATCGACTATCTGGACCAGCCCGTCCTGGACAACATAGTCAACGTCAAGGTGAAAGAGCTTGTGCGCCCTCAGCGCCTGCGTAAAGTAGTGGAGGTACTCGAAATTTTCCTCGTCGACAATCGCGCCCCTGATCAGGTTGCGCTTTTGCAGCAGCGCCTCTATGGTCGCCATCCCCGCGTTGGTAAAGGAAATGCCCTTGTTCTTTTCGTTGAGCTTGTAATCCCCCACCACCTCCTCGCCCTGGGCCTCGTCCGGATACTCGCCGTCCTCTTTCTTTTCCACCTCTTTCAGAGTGCCCAGGAGCCGGTCAACCTCCGCGTACTTAAAGGTGTCGTCTTCCGCCGCGCCCGAAATAATAAGGGGCGTCCTCGCCTCGTCGATCAGTATCGAGTCAATCTCGTCAACCACGCAGAAGGGGTGGCCCCGCTGCACCCGGCGGCCCAGATCCCAGAGCATATTGTCGCGTAGATAGTCGAAGCCGAACTCGTTGTTGGTCCCGTAGGTAATGTCGCAGGCATAATTCTGCTTGCGCCGCTCGTTGTCCATGTCCGAAAGAATAGTCCCCACCGTAAGCCCCAGGTAGCTGAAAACCGGGCGCATCCAGTCCGCGTCGCGGCCCGCGAGATAGTCGTTTACCGTGACTATATGGACCCCTTTGCCGGAAAGCGCGTTAAGGTAGGCCGCGGAAACGCTCATCAGGGTCTTGCCCTCGCCGGTCTTCATCTCGACAATCTTGCCCTGGTGCAGCACGATGGAGCCCAGGACCTGGACATCGTAAGGGCGCTCGCCCAGATTCCGCCGGGCCGCCTCCCTTGCCAGCGCGAAAGCCTCCGGGAGCAGCGAGTCAAGGCTTTCGCCCCCGGCGTAACGCTCCCTGAACCGGCCGGTCATCATGGGAAAATCCCCGGCGGGCAGGGAAAGCGCCCACGCCTCCTTCTCGTTTACCGCGTGCAGGACAGGCAGCAGCGCCTTAAGGTCCCGTTCGTGCTGGGAACCGAACAGGGCTTTGATGATCTTTTCGAGCATAATGCGAGTCTACCCTGTATCAGGCCGATACTCAAGAGCCGAAAGGGAAGGGGTCGGGGAATGCGGGGGGCCTCTTACCATACGGGCGGCGGCAGACAGACGCGGGCCCTGCCCGGCCCCCCTGCGCCGGAGCCTCCTCCCCGGCCAGGCCGGGTCCGGGGTCTCCGGCTACCCCCAGGTGTAAGAAATTACCGCAGGATTCACCGCAAAGCCGAATCGAACCGCTATGAAGATTTACCACAAAGTCGGAAAAGTCAAAGAAGTATAAGTAAGGAAGGAAAGAAGCATCGCTTTCGTATCGCGCTCAGTGAACTTATTAAACTTATTCGACTTCTTTGACTTAGCGGTGAATCCTGGGGGGTGCAGGTTGTGGCGCGGAAGACGGTTGACGCGGGAAACGAGGCCATGCGGGGGCGGCTAGCCGGGAGGAGGCGCGGCAGGGAGGGGGGAAAGAGGCGGGAAACAGGGGAAAAAGACTAAAAAACAAGGGAGGCCCATGATTCCTTCATACAAGGGTCTGACCCTAATCTTCGCTTCTTCCGGCGGCTCCCCCTCCAGTATCTCCGACCAATACCGGTCCCCCCAGATATGCCCTGTCCTCCCGTCCATCCCGTTAAACCGCTGCGCGAATACCTGCTTCAGCCATTTCATAATCTCGGGAAGCTGGAACCCGTCCGCCGGCATGATATAGAATGTAAGCCAGTCGTCCTCAAGCCGCAGGGCGCGGACCTCGAACGCGTACCGCCCCTGAGCCTGCCGGAACACGTGGCTGAAAAGCGCCAGCGCGTCGCGCCGCCTGAATAGCGGCTCGCGGTTGTTGATGCGGGTACGTATCCCGTACCAGACGCCCTGGCCAAGCAAACGCAAGTTTCTCATACAAATATATATGAGAATGGGCAGCCATTTCGCTTTAATGGGAGGCGAAAAACCCGCGAAATCCGTACGGATTTTACACCTGCTTAACTTGTTAGCAGCGGGAGGGATCGGGGAATAGGGGGGCCTCTTACCGGACGGGCGGCGGCAGACAGACGCGGGCCCTGTCCGGCCCCCCTGCGCCGGAGCCTCCTCCCCGGCCAGGCCGGGTCCGGG
>JAIRZS010000058.1 GCA_031267115.1 Treponema sp. | reverse complement strand
GGGGCCCGCGCCCCCCCCCCGCCGGGGGGGGGCGGCGGCCCCCGCCGGGGGGGGCGGGGGGGGCCCCCCCCCCCCCCCCCGGACTATTCTATGCGTTTGTTCTATAAAAAACCGGTTCGGCTACTTGCAAAAACCGCCGGAGTTGTGTTTAATGGAGTGGCGTGTTCAGGGAGCTTTTGTTTCCTATTCGGTGAAAAGCTGGAATGCGGCTGTGCGGCCGCGTCAGGGTATAGTTATCAGGGAGTCTTTACAAGGAGTTTTTATATAGATGCCTACAATTAACCAGTTGGTTCGTTTCGGGCGGCGGCAGGTCAGTTCCAAGACGAAGTCCCCGGCGCTTCAATCCTGCCCCCAGAAGCGGGGGGTTTGTACCCGCGTGATGACGGTTACCCCTAAAAAGCCGAATTCGGCCCTGCGGAAGGTGGCCCGTGTGCGCCTTTCCCACGGTACCGAGGTAACCGCCTATATTCCCGGAATCGGCCATAACCTTCAGGAACACTCGGTGGTTTTGGTCCGGGGCGGAAGGATCAAGGACCTCCCCGGGGTCCGGTATCACATAATCCGGGGCGCCAAGGATACCCTTGGGGTGGAAGATCGCAAACGCGGCCGGTCCAAATACGGCGCCAAACGGCCAAAGGCTTAGGGTTTTTATGGGAAGGAAGAAGAAGACTATTGACCGGGGTATATTCCCGGATCCGAAATACAACAGCCCGGTGGTTTCCAAGTTTGTCAACCGCATGATGTGGGAGGGCAAGCGTTCCGTGGCGCTCAGGATCGTTCATGCGGCGCTGGAGAATCTGGGCGCCAAGGCTGAAAAAGAGCCGCTTGAGGTGTTTCTCAAGGCTATCGAGAATATCAAGCCCGTAGTCGAGGTAAAATCCCGGCGGGTCGGCGGCGCTACTTACCAGGTCCCGATAGAGATCCGGGAGGCGCGGCGCGAAGCCCTGGGTATGCGGTGGATTATCAGGGCGGCCCGGGCAAGGTCCGGCCGGGGCATGGGCGAGAGGCTTGCCGCGGAGCTCCTGGACGCCTATAATAATACCGGCACCGCCTTCAAAAAGAAGGAAGAGACCCATAAGAACGCCGAGGCGAACAAGGCTTTTGCCCATTACCGGTGGTAGCCGGCGGGGTTCAGGGTCCTCGATTTTGTATTTCTGCGGATGCTGTGCGCCGTTTGCGCCGGTTTCTGTGTTTTTTCAGAGGTAGGCCCGGGGGCTTACCGGTTGTTTTTTGAAATAATTACCGGCGCGGTTACGCCGGGTAATATTGGCCGTACTGTCCGGCCTGCCTGGGGAGGTGGAGTAGAAGAAATTTTTAAAACACCTTTGGCCGGCCGGCGGTGCGGAGTATCGGTACTCCAAACCGATCATCGGGAAGGCGGGTTTCGTGGCTGTCATGAAAACCCCGGTTCTTCCGTAATCCGGCGCTGCCGGATTGCACGCGAAAGGCGGTGATGAGACAGGTGGGACTGAATTGATTTGATCTTAACAGCCGGGCGCGTTCTTGCGTCTGACTTGTTTCCAATCACGTTCTGCCTGTCTATGAATTCTTCCGCTTTATACTGGCTGCCCTGGAACATTGTTTCGGGGCGGAAAGCTTTGGACAATGGCCTTGCATTCTTTTGGATGTTTGGCTATACTGCATACCCCATTCGTTGGGATATGATTTAAATCTAGTATTCAGATTAAATGTCTTTATGAGGAGGACATGGAATGGCAAAGGATAAGTTTAACCGTACAAAGATCCATATGAACGTGGGGACAATCGGCCACGTAGATCACGGCAAGACGACGCTTTCAGCGGCTATCACCATGTATTGCGGCAAGCATTACGGTGATAAGATCATGAAGTTTGATGATATCGACAACGCGCCGGAGGAGAAAGCCCGTGGTATCACCATTAATACCCGGCACCTGGAATACCAGTCCGACAAGCGGCACTATGCCCATATAGACTGTCCGGGGCACGCCGACTATATCAAGAACATGATCACCGGCGCGGCCCAGATGGACGGGTCCATCCTGGTCGTTTCCGCCCCGGATTCGGTCATGCCCCAGACCCGCGAGCATATCATCCTGGCGCGCCAGGTCGGCGTTCCCAGCATGATTGTCTTCCTGAACAAGGTTGACCTGGTAGACGATCCCGAGCTTCTGGAACTGGTCGTGGAAGAGATCAAGGACGTGCTTAGCGCCAACGGGTTTCCGGGCGATGAAATTCCCATTATCCAGGGTTCCGCTTTCAAGGCCATGGAGGCCCTTAACAGGGGCGAGGAAAACGAAGATACCGATTGTATCACGGAACTCCTGGCTGCCATGGACAGCTACTTCCCCGATCCGGTGCGGGACAGCGACAAGCCCTTCCTTATGCCCATCGAAGACGTGTTCACCATTCCCGGCCGCGGCACGGTCGTTACCGGCAAAGTGGACCGGGGCATCCTCAAGCTGAACGAAGAGATTGAGATTGTCGGTATCCGGCCTACCAAGAAGACCGTCGTGACCGGCATCGAGATGTTCAACAAGCTGCTGGACGAAGCCCAGGCCGGCGATAACGTGGGCACCCTGCTCAGGGGTATAGACAAGAAGGAAGTAGAACGCGGGCAGGTTTTGGCCAAACCCGGTTCCATTACCCCCCACAACAAGTTCAAGGGCCAGATTTACTGCCTTTCCAAGGAGGAAGGCGGGCGGCACAGTCCGTTCTTCAGAGGCTACCGGCCCCAGTTCTATTTTCGGACTACGGATATCACCGGGACGGTTGATCTCCCCGAGGGTAAGGAGATGGTCATGCCCGGTGACAACACCGAGATCATGGGTGAGCTGATACACCCCATCGCCATGGAGAAGGGGCTTCGTTTCGCTATCCGGGAAGGTGGTAAAACCGTCGCTTCCGGCCAGGTCACCGAGATTATCGAGTAACAAGCTGAGTACAGGCAGGATGATGGCGTTTTGGTTCAGGCCGGAACGCCGTCTTGTTATCCTCAGGAGGAATAATGGCTAAGGAGCGAATTCGCGTGCGGTTACGCGGTTTTGACGTAGAATTGATAGACCAGAGCGCGAAATCCATAGTACAGACGGTTCAGAAAGCGGGGGCCAAGGTCACCGGCCCCATTCCCCTGCCGACCCGTTTTAACAAGATCACGGTGCTTCGTTCACCTCACGTGAACAAGAAATCCCGTGAGCAGTTTGAAATGCGGACCCATAAACGGCTGATCGACATCATCGATCCTTCGTCCGAGGTTATGGATTCCCTGATGAAACTCGAACTCCCCGCCGGTGTGGATGTTGAGATAAAACAATAGTTTCTATTGTGTTTGTAATTTAGCGGCAGACGGCTCCGGGACCACGGGGTAGCGTGCCGGATTTTTTGGAGCGAACAATGTTGGGGCTTTTAGCCAGAAAAGTGGGGATGACCCAGGTATTTGATGACGAGGGTAATCTGGTTCCGGTTACGGTTATCCGTATCGATCCGAATACGGTCATCGCCCAAAAGACCCAGGAAAAAGACGGCTATGCCGCAGTGCTTTTGGGTATTGACGATCTTAAGCCTTCCAGGGTAAGCAAGCCCTACAAAGGACAGTTTCCCGAAAATATTACCCCCAAAAAACGGATCAGGGAATTTCGGGATTTTGAAAAAGAAGTCGCCTTAGGCGACGCCATAGGCGCGGAACTTTTTGAAGGCGCCCGCTATGTGGATGTCACCGGAATTTCCAAGGGAAAAGGCTTCCAGGGCGTCGTGAAACGCTGGGGTTTTGCCGGCGGGCGCCATACCCACGGTTCCAAATTTCACCGTGAACCCGGTTCAACCGGCCAGTCCACCTATCCCCACAAGACCTTTAAAAACGTAAAGCTTCCCGGTCGTATGGGGCGGGAAAAGACGACGGTCCTCAGCCTCATGGTAGTCAAGGTTGATACCGGGAAACAGCTTATCATGGTTCGCGGCGCGGTCCCCGGGGTAAACCAGGGGATTGTGGTAGTCAGGGCCGCGGTAAAGAGATAGCGGGGAATATGATGAATCGCACAGTGTATTCCATTGATGGAAAAGAAAAGGGAAGCATAGAGCTGGACGATACCGTCTTTGGACTTCCGGTGAATGACGACGTGATTTGGTACGCCATCAACAATGAGCTTGCCAATAAACGCCTGGGAACCGCCAGTACCAAGGGCAGGGGCGAAATCCATGGTTCCAATGCCAAGCCCTACAAGCAGAAAGGGACCGGCCGCGCCCGCCGGGGCGACAAAAAATCTCCGATTATGGTGGGGGGCGGCACTGTATTCGGCCCCAAGCCCCGGGATTTTTCCTATTCCATTCCGAAAAAGGCCAAGCGCCTTGCGCTCAAGACTATTTTAAGCCTGAAAATTCAGAGCGATAACCTTAAGATCGTGGAAGATTTTTCGGTAGAGACTAGAAAAACCAAAGATCTTGCCGGAATCCTCAAGAATTTTGGGGAAGCGGAGCGGACGGTCATCATCCTTAAAGACGATGATAACAGAATAAAACGGGCCGGGGCCAATATCCCCTGGCTGTCCTTCCTCTCCTATAACCGTCTGCGGGCCCACGATCTGTTCTATGGCCGCCGGGTACTGCTCCTGGAATCCGCAGCGAAGAACCTCAACGCCTTTTATGGCGCGTCCGGCCCCCAGTTGGATAGCGTCCAGCCAGACGGTGAGCCGGTTACCCAGGAGGTTGCCGAATGATTTACGAGAATATCCTCATTGAGCCGGTGTTGTCCGAAAAGGCGAATCTTTTGCGGGAAGAGGGCAAGTATGTGTTTAAGGTCGATCCGAGGGCCAACAAGCTCCAGATCAAAGAAGCGGTGCGCCGGCTTTTCAATGTACACCCGGTTTCCTGTACGGTCATGGTGGTCGGGGGCAAACCCAAGCGCCAGCGCTACAAGAAGGGGTACACCGCGACCTGGAAGAAGGCCATAGTCCGGCTTTCCAAGGATGAGAAGATTCCCCTGTTCGAGGGAGTGTAAGGAAAGATCATGGGTATTAAGACATACAAACCGATTACCGCCGGTATGCGGCAGCTTATAGGCCTCGATTTTTCCGAGCTTACCAAGGGCGCGAAACCGGAAAAGTCCCTCACCAAGGGGCGTGCCGAACGGGCGGGGCGTGACTGGAACGGTCGGATCAGCGTCCGGCACAAGGGCGGCGGCCACAAGCGCCGCTACCGGACTATCGATTTTAAACGGAACAAGATCGGCGTCCCCGGCAAAGTCGCTACCATTGAGTACGATCCCAACCGGAGCGCTAATATCGCGCTTATCAAGTACACCGACGGCGAAAAACGCTATATCCTTGCCCCAAAAGGGCTGGTGGTCGGCGCGGTTATAAAAGCCGGGCCGGACGCGCCAATCGAGGCGGGGAACGCGCTGCCCCTGGAGAATATCCCCCTGGGCTTTACAGTACACAATATTGAACTTACCCTGGGCAGGGGCGGCCAGATGGTCCGTTCCGCCGGTGTTGGCGCTCTGATCGCGGCAAAAGAAGGCGACTATGTCACCGTCAAGCTGCCTTCCGGCGAGATGCGCATGGTTTTCAGGAAGTGTTACGCGACTATCGGGACTGTGGGGAACGAGGACCACATGAATACCCGCCTTGGCAAGGCCGGCAGGAAGCGCTGGCTCGGGGTAAGGCCGACGGTTCGCGGTATGGCGATGAACCCGGTTGATCACCCCCACGGAGGCGGTGAGGGCAAGAGCAAAGGTATCCACCCGGTGACCCCCTGGGGCCAGCCGACCAAGGGGTACAAAACCCGTAACAAGCATAAACCTTCGTCCCGGTTTATCGTGAGCCGAGGCAAGAAAAAATAAGGGGTAAGGATGTCGAGATCCATTAAAAAGGGGCCTTTTATTGAGAAGAGCCTTTATAAAAAGGTGCTGGAGATGAGTAAGTCCGGGGAAAGGAAGATGATCAAAACCTATTCCCGCTGTTCTACCATCATTCCGGAGATGGTGGGCGGGACGATCTCCGTTTATAACGGGAAAACCTGGGTTCCGGTGTACATTACGGAAAACCTGGTCGGTCACAAGCTGGGCGAATTTTCGCCTACCCGTATCTTCCGGGGCCACGCCGGGTCCGACAAGAAGGCGGCAAAGGGTTAAATCATGGCGGAAACAAAGAAAAAGCCCGGTTACCGGGCAATAGCCAAATATCTGCTTGCTTCGCCTTACAAGATTCGGCCTGTGGCGGATCTTATTCGCCGTAAGCCCTATCCCGAGGCGATGTCCCTGCTTGAAAATATGCCTCACCGCGGCGCGAGGATCATCAAGAAGACGCTTAAATCCGCAGCCTCCAACGCGCTCAGCAAGAACAAGCAACTGGACGAGGGTATGCTCTATGTGAAGGAAATACTGGTAGACGAAGGCCCCCGGATGAAGCGGATTTGGTTCCGCGCCAGGGGGAGGGCGGATATGCTTCTTAAAAGGATGTGCCATGTGACTGTGGTAATTGACGAAGTGCGAGCCTCCGGTTCGCTGCGGACTAATAGTTCTTCAGGAAAGGCAGGGGAATAAGGTGGGACAAAAAGTAAACCCGATCGGATTGAGAATCGGAGTCAATAGGACCTGGGGTTCCCGTTGGTATGTGGACCCTAAAGAGTACGCCAATACCCTGCATGAGGATCTCAAACTCCGGAGGCTTATCACGGAGATGCCGGAGACCAGGGGCGCGGATATCGCGGAACTGGAAATTATCCGGCATCCCCAGCGGATTACCATTGTCATCCATACAGCCCGGCCGGGGGTCATCATCGGCGTTAAGGGCGCAAATATCGAAAAGATCGGGGTCGAGCTGCAGAAACACGTATCCAGGAAAGTCCAGATCAAGATCAAGGAAGTGAGGAACGCGGATAACAACGCCCAGATTATCGCCCAAAACATATCGCGCCAGCTTCTTGCCCGGGGTTCTTTCCGCCGGACCATGAAGCAGGCCATCAGCAACGCCATAAAGAAAGGCAATGCCCAGGGCATCAAGATACGGCTTTCCGGGCGTCTCGGCGGCGCGGAAATGTCCCGTACCGAAGAGGCGAAAGAGGGGAGGATACCCCTCCACACTTTGCGCGCGGATATAGACTACGGTTTTACTGAGGCGCATACCACCTTTGGCGCTATCGGTATCAAGGTATGGGTTTACAACGGCATGAAATACGGCAAGGAACAGAAAGAGGACGCGGGCGTTCTGGTCCGCAAGCAGCGCCGCCAGGGCGAGCGGGCCGAACACGCCCCTGCGAGGAGTTAAAGAGGGGAGTGTATGTTAAGTCCTAAACGTGTAAAACACCGGAAGGTACAGCGGGGTAATATGCCCGGTAATGCCACCCGGGGCAATACGGTAATCTTTGGCGAATACGGCCTGGTAGCTATGGACCGGATGTGGATAACTAACCGGCAAATTGAGGCGGCCCGTATCGCTATGAACCGGCATATAAAGCGGGGCGGCAAGCTCTGGATACGCATTTTTCCGGACAAGCCCTTTTCCAAGAAGCCTGCGGAAACCCGCATGGGCAAGGGCAAGGGAGCCCCGGAGTACTGGGTGGCGGTAGTCAAGCCCGGTACGGTGATGTTTGAACTCGGCGGCATTGACCGGAATTTAGCCGAGGAAGCGATGATTCTGGCCGGCGCAAAGCTTCCGATCAAGACCAGGTTTGTAGCCCGTTCCGATTTTGAGCTGGGTTTGTAGTCCTGCCGCAAGGGGAAAAGAGCATGAAGAATTCGTTTAAAAACCTGAGTTTTGCGGAGCTTAAGGCCAAGCGCGATGAACTCAACAGGAAGTACATGGAGTTTCGCTTTAAGATCGTCATAGGCCACGTGGAGAACCCGCTCCAGAAGCGTACCATGCGCAGGCAGATTGCCCGGCTTAATACGCTGATCCATGCCCAGGAGAAAGCCCAGGCTCTGGAGAAACTGGCCGCCAAGGCCTGATACCGGCCCGGTAATGAGGAAATAAAATGGCAGAAGATACGGCAAAGCCCGCGAAAAGCGGCAAAAAAGAATTTGTAGGGATCGTGAAAAGCGACAAGATGGACAAGACCATTGTGGTAGCGGTGGAGACCACTACGCTTCATCCCCTGTACAAGAAGTACGTGAAGCGGGTTAAGAAACTAAAGGCTCACGACGAGACCAACGACGCCAAAACCGGCGACCGGGTCCGGGTGGTTGAATGCCGGCCTGTCAGCAGGGAAAAATGCTGGAAACTGACGGAGATTGTCGAGCGCGCGCGTTAGGTGACGCTAAAGTGTTACGCTCTAAGGGGTGTGGTTTAAATGATCCAGGTAGAGAGTTTCCTGAATGTTGCCGACAATTCAGGCGCCAAGATAGTCCAGTGCATTAAGGTTCTTGGCGGATCAAAGCGGAAGTATGCGAGCATCGGCGATATTATCGTTGTGGCGGTCAAGGACGCCCTTCCCACCTCGGCGATAAAGAAGGGCTCGGTAGAAAAGGCCGTTGTTGTGCGGACCCACAAGGAGTACCGCCGGAACGACGGCACGTATATCAGGTTCGATGACAACGCATGTGTGATCATCGACGCGGCGCAGAACCCGAAAGGGAAGCGCATTTTCGGGCCGGTTGCCCGGGAATTGCGGGAGAAGGGGGACTTTATGAAGATCGTCTCCCTGGCCCCGGAAGTTTTGTAGGAGCGGGATCATGGCTGAAACAGCGCATAAATTCAAGCTGAAGAAAGAAGACACGGTCCAGATTATTGCCGGGAAGGACAAAGGCAAGCGGGGCCGTATTCTCAAAATACTGAGGGACAAGGACCGGATAGTAGTGGAAGGCGCCAATATCGTCAAAAAGGCGAAAAAACGCCGGAATCAGCAGGACAGGGGCGGAATCGTCGAGATAGAGGCGCCGATCCATTCGTCCAACCTGATGATAGTCTGCAAAAAATGCGGGCCTACCCGGATTGGATACAAGATCGAGGGGGGGAACAAAGCCCGTGTTTGCAGAAAGTGCGGGGAGGCTCTGTAATGGCTAAATACGAACCGCGTTTGAAAAAAATTTACCGGGAGCAGTTTGCCCCGGAACTTTTTAAGGAATTCGGCTACAAGTCGCCCATGCAAATTCCCAAACTGGAAAAGATCGTAGTCAGCATGGGCGTTGGCGAGGCGCTCCAGAACAAGAAGCTTTTGGACGCCGCTATTGATGACCTTACCCTTATAACCGGCCAGAAGGCGGTAAAGACCAAGGCGCGCAAGAGTATCGCCAACTTCAAAATAAGGGCCGGCCAGGAAATCGGCGCGAAAGTTACCCTTAGGGGGGCGATGATGTACGAATTTCTTGACCGGCTGGTAAATGTGGCTCTGCCCCGCGTTAAGGACTTTAGAGGGGTAAACCAGAACGCCTTTGACGGGCGCGGGAACTACGCGCTGGGCATAACCGAGCAGATCATCTTCCCGGAAATTGATTTTGACAAGATTGAACGGGTGGCGGGACTCAATATCGTAATCGTCACTACGGCCCGGACGGACGCGGAGGCGAAGGCCTTCCTGACGAAGTTCGGAATGCCTTTCAGGAAGTAGGAGGTACTATGGCAAGGAAAGCGATGATCATTAAGGCGCTCAGAACGCCTAAATATAAAACCCGGAAGGTGAACCGCTGCCGGATCTGCGGAAGGGCCCGCGGATATCTGCGTAAATTTGAGATGTGCCGCCTTTGCTTCCGCAAGCTGGCAAGCGAGGGGCTTATTCCCGGTGTCACAAAATCAAGCTGGTAGGAGATAAGGATGAGTGTTTCTGATCCCGTTGCGGATATGCTGACCAAAATCCGGAATGCCGGAGTAGCAAAACATGAAAAGGTTGATATCCCTACCTCCAGGCTGAAGCTCGAAATCGTCAAGATTTTAAAAACCGAAGGGTATATCAAGAATTTTAAGAAGGTCAACCAGGACGGAGCCAATACCATCCGGGTTTTTCTGAAGTACGATGAACAGACCGGGCCGATAATTCACGGCATGGAAAAAGTCTCCAAGCCGGGCCGCCGCGTGTACATGGGCTACAAAAATATGCCCAGGGTTTTCAACGGCTACGGAACCCTGATCGTCTCCACGTCGATTGGGGTGACAACCGGCAAGAAAGCCGCCGAAAAAAGAGTCGGCGGCGAGATCATCTGCACGGTCTGGTAAGAGGGATAATATGTCACGTATCGGTAAAATTCCGGTTAAGGTTCCCAGCGGCGTCAAGGTGAGTTTCCAGGACGAGCTTATCACGGTGGAAGGCCCCAAGGGGAAATTAACCCAAAAGTATCATCCGGTGATAAGTTTTGAAACCAGGGGTGAGGAGATTATTGTAAGCCGTTCCGATGAGGGAAAGCAAGCCAGGGCCTATCACGGCCTCTACCGGAATCTGCTCAATAACATGGTAACCGGGGTTTCCGCAGGCTTTACCAAGACCCTGATCATCACCGGCGTCGGTTACCGGGCGGAGGTCCAGGGGAACCTCATTTCCATGAGCCTGGGCTATTCCAGCGATATCTACGTGGGTATTCCCGAGGGAATTACGGTCACTTCCGACGCTCCGGGCAAGCTGGTGATCAGTGGGATTGACCGGCAGCGGGTCGGCCAGTTTGCCTCGGATATCCGCAGGCTCAGGGTCCCCGAGCCGTATAAGGGCAAGGGAATCCGCTATGACGATGAAAAGATCCGCAGAAAAGTCGGTAAGTCGGGCGTCAAGTAGCGCGGGCTTCGCTGCCCGCGCGGTATGAACGCGGTACGAGATTGAGGAGAATGGATATTTATGCTGCCAAAGATGATTGAAAAGGACCGGAAACGGCTCAAGAGGAAGGTGCATATCCGCAAACGTATTTCCGGGACCGCCGAAAGGCCCCGGATGACCGTTACCCGGAGCAACCGCAGGCTGTCGATCCAGGCGATCGACGATATTAAGGGACATACCTTGGTTTCCGCCTCTACTTTGGAGAAGGACCTGCAGGACATTAAGGCTACGGTCGAAGGCGCCGGCAAGCTGGGAGAGATCATGGGGAAGAGACTTCTGGAAAAGAACATCAGCGAAGTGGTTTTTGACCGGAATGGTTATTTATATCACGGCGTCGTTAAGGCGATTGCCGAAGGAGCCCGGAAGACCGGGGTCAAGTTCTAGGGGGCGGAATGTCAGACGTACAGGAAAGGCATGAAGAGGAACACGCTGCCGGCGGAAGGGGCGGGCAGGCCAGATCTGAAGGCCGCGGCCGACGGGACCGGGATAGAGGCCGGGATCGGGATCCGGCGGACAAAGAATTTGTTGAAAAGCTGGTCAAGCTCAACCGGACCGCGAAGGTAGTAAAGGGCGGCCGGCGTTTCTCGTTCTCGGCGCTTACCGTAGTGGGAGACCGGAAAGGGAAAGTAGGCTTCGGCTTCGGCAAGGCCAACGACGTTTCCGAGGCTATCCGCAAGAGCATCGACAAGGCCAAGAGGAACCTGATAGAGCTTCCGATAAAAAACGGGACTATCCCCCATGAAGTAAACGGCTTTTTCAAGGCTTCCCAGGTCTTGCTCAAGCCGGCCTGTTCCGGAACCGGTATTATCGCCGGCGGCGCGGTGCGGGCCATAATGGAGGCCGGCGGCATCACCGACGTACTCAGCAAGTCCATCGGCGCGTCCAGTCAGTACAATGTGCTTAAGGCGACTTTTGACGGCATTGGCAGGCTTATGAACGCCAAGCAGATCGCCGCGAACCGGGGCAAACCTTTTAAAGATCTGTGGGGTTAGTATGGCGGGAAAAATAAGAATTCGTTTGGTGCGCAGCACGATAGGCGCCCTTCCCAAACAGCGGGCCACGGTGCGTTCCCTGGGCCTGCGGAAAATCGGATCCGTGACCGAACAGGAGGCGACCCCTGCAATCCTCGGGATGGTGAGGGTCGTTGCCCACATGGTGTCTGTAGAGGATGTTCCAAACGCCTAGGAATTTATCTAGGGCACCTGGAATTCGTGGTTTTCCCGCGGAAAACCGCAAGGAGATATGAATGCAGGATTTTAATTTGCATGCTCCCGAGGGGGCGAATAGAAAACGGCGTATAGTGGGGCGGGGCCAGGGTTCCGGGAGGGGTACTACCGCCGGAAAGGGCAACAAGGGGCAGAAATCCCGATCCGGCGGAAAGACCTACGTGGGCTTTGAAGGCGGCCAGATGCCCCTTTTCAGGCGCCTAGCCCAGCGCGGCTTTTCGAACTACCCCTTCAAGAAGGAGTTTCAGATAGTAAATCTGGGTGAGATCGAGAAGCGGTATGAAGACGGGGAGACTGTGGATATCCTTACCCTGATTCAGAAAGGGCTTGTCAAGGGAACCCTGAAAAGCGGGGCGGTAAAGCGGCTGCCGGCGCCGGTCAAGATCCTGGGTGACGGGGATTTTACCAGGAAGCTCAGTTTTAGCATCGGGAAGGTGTCCGTTTCGGCGAAAGAGAAAATAGAAAAAGCGGGCGGGAATATCGACGTCCCGAATGAGCAATAGGAATAATTCATGGCTAATCCATTGGTTGGTGTTTTTAGAGTAAAGGAACTTCGGGAACGGATTATCTTTACGGTGCTTATGCTGATTGTTTTCCGTCTCGGGGCGGTGCTGCCCATACCGGGGATCAATATCCGGGAGTTAAATGCGTATTTTCTCTCCCAGCAGAATTCGGGAAACGCCATCGTCGAGTATCTTGATTTCTTTGCAGGCGGCGCTTTTTCCAACTTTTCGGTGTTTATGCTCGGGATCATGCCCTATATCTCCATGTCTATCATCATGCAGCTTTTGCTTATCGTCTTTCCCAAATTAAAGAAGATTTCCCAGGAAGAAGGCGGGCGGAAGAAAATACAGGCGTATCAGCGTTATGGCACGGTGCTGGTGTGCCTGATACAGTCGTTCGCGGTTACCCAGTATGCCCAGGCTATTTCCCGGAGCGTAGATAACCTGCTCAACATAGGGATGCTGCCTTTTACCTTGATAGCTATGCTTACCGTTACCACCGGGACTATGTTCCTGATGTGGATGGGCGAGCAGATTACCCAGCGGGGCATAGGGAACGGCATATCCCTTATGATCTTTGCCGGTATTGTTGCCCGGCTCCCCCAGGCGGTATGGGAGCTTATAGGCCGGGTGCGGAACGGGGACCTGAATCTGGTGTTTGTGCTGGTGGTCCTCGTGATGTTTGTGGCGGTGGTCGCCCTGGTCGTTTTTGAACAGCAAGGGCAGCGGAAAATCCCGGTCCATTACGCCAAGCGGGTGGTGGGGCGCAGGATGTACGGCGCCCAGAGTACCTATATCCCTTTCAAGATCAACCCTTCCGGGGTTATTCCGGTTATCTTTGCCTCGTCTATTCTCACCTTTCCGCTCCAGATTGCCTCGACCATAGGCGGGAATGTGACTTGGCTCGCTGCGGTTTCCCGGGCCTTGAATCCCCAAGGAGCGCTTTATACCAGCCTCTATATACTGCTTATCATCTTCTTCGCCTATTTCTACACCCAGGTTAGTTTGAACCCCATTGAAATCGCGAAGAATATACGGGAAAACGGTGGGTCCATACCGGGTATACGTACCGAGCGGATCGAAGAATACCTTACCAAGATATTGAACAGAATCGTGCTGCCCGGTTCCCTGTACCTGGCGGTGATTGCGGTGCTGCCTACCATTATACAGCGGCTTTTTAACTTCCCCTCATCAATTTCGTATCTGATGGGCGGTACCTCGCTGCTGATCCTGGTGGGCGTGGACTTGGATACCATGAGCCAGGTGGAGGCCCTTCTCAAGATGCACCATCACGAAGGGCTTACCAGGAAAGGACATTTGCGGGGCAGAAACCTGTAGGTAGTTTTGACCTCTTGATAAAACGCGGTTTTTAGGCTTTAATAAAATGTTGTACCCTCGATAAATTTTGCGGGGTTTTGGAAGTTAGACGCCAGTTTTTGCACTGGCGTTCAAATAGCGTATGCGGCGTCCAGGCGCCCAGGAGTAGTGGATGAAAGTCCGAACCAGTGTGAAACCTATTTGCGACAAATGCAAGGTAATTAAGCGGAATGGGATTGTCCGTATTATTTGTCAGAATCCCAAGCACAAACAGAAGCAGGGATAGGAGCAGTTATGGCACGTATCGCGGGGGTTGACCTCCCCAATAAACACGTAAACATCGCCTTGACCTATATCTTCGGGATTGGCCGGTCCAGCGCCGACGAGATCTGCGTTAAGTCCGGGATCGATCCTTTGCGGTTGATTAACGACCTGTCCCAGGAGGAATTGAACGGGCTTCGCCAGCTTATTGAGAATGAATACAAGGTCGAAGGCCGTCTCAGGACCGAAATCGCGCTGAACATCAAGCGGCTGATGGATATAGGCTGCTACCGGGGGCTGAGGCACCGGAAAGGGCTGCCCCTGCGCGGTCAGAGGACCAGGACCAACGCCCGTACCCGGAAGGGCAAGAAGAAAACAGTCGCCGGAAAGAAGAAATAAGGGGGCTGCCCCGAAAACCGCCTGGTTTTGGGGGCGGCGGCAGAGAATTATTTGGAGGAGTAAGTGGCAGGTACTACCAGGAATACCAAGAAGAGGAAAGAGAAAAAGTCGGTTTATGAGGGGAATGTATATATTCAGGCTACCTTCAACAATACCATTGTGACTATCACCGATTTGATGGGGAACGCGGTTTCCTGGGCCAGCTCCGGCGGGCTCGGGTTTCGGGGCGCCAAGAAATCTACCCCTTTTGCCGCCCAGACCGTTACCGAGACAGCCGCCCAGAAGGCTATTCAGGTGGGGCTTCGGGAGGTGCATGTATATGTGAAGGGGCCGGGAATAGGCCGGGAATCGGCAATCAGGCAGCTCGGCGCCCTGGGTATTAAGGTGAGGTCGATCAACGACGTTACTCCCATTCCGCATAATGGCTGCCGGCCCAGAAAGACCCGGCGTATTTAAGGAGGGAGAGGAAGTATGGCTAGATATACCGGACCGGTGTGCCGTTTGTGCCGTGTTGAACAGAAAAAACTTATGCTCAAAGGCGATCGCTGCAAGAGCGATAAATGCCCGATTAACAAGAAGCGTTCGGCGCCGGGGAAGGATCCGAAGGCGCGGCCGGGGAAGCGTTCCGATTACGGCATTCAGCTTAGGGAAAAGCAGAAGCTTAAGAGAATTTACGGGATGCAGGAGAAGCAGTTCAGTCTTTTCTTTGACCGGGCGCTTCGTATGTCCGGTATTACCGGCGAGAATCTGTTCGTACTTTTGGAAAGGCGGCTTGACAATGTAGTATACCGCCTGCGTTTTGCCTCAAGCCGCAGCCAGGCCCGGCAGGTCGTACTTCACGGCCATGTGCAGGTCAATGGCAGGCGGGTGAATATACCCTCCTATCTGGTTAAGGCTGAAGATGTAATTGAAATTAAAGAGAGAAGCAAGGGGCTTGTAGTAATAAAAGAATCCCTTAAGGAATTTGGCAAGTCCGGGGTTATGCCCTGGCTCCAGCTGGACCCGGACGCGCTTAAGGGAAAGTTTCTTGTTTCCCCCCGGCGCAGTGATATTACCGATTTGGCGGACATCAAAGAACAGATGATCGTCGAATATTATTCCAAGTAGTTTGAGCCAGTTTCAAAACTCGGTTAGTTTTGAACTGGCTTCGGACTAAAGTCCGATGGAAAAACCGGTCAAAAGCCCGGTTTTTCTACTAAATCCAAGGAAGCTGTTTCAAAATCTGACATTTTGAAACAGCCTCAGTTATATCTGGACGGCCCGGGCTGCCAGGTATTGGTTGCAATAAATGTTGGCTTTCCGGAAGAAAGTTTAAGGAGTTTAGATGGCCCGTAAAAACCTGCTTAAGGGATGGAAACGGCCAAAGGGTATAACCTTTGAGCATGGCGAGCTTAGACCGAATTACGGCAAGTTTATCGCCTCTCCATTTGAACCGGGATTTGGGACTACCGTCGGCAATACCCTGCGGCGGATACTCCTTTCTTCGATTCAGGGTTACGCAATTACCGCAGTTAAAATTACATCTTATGATGCTGACGGGGTACCCCATAATATTTCCAGCGAATTCGAGACGATTCCGAATATTGTCGAAGATACCCTGGAAGTTATCAACAATCTCAAACAGATACGCCTCCGCCTGCCCCACGAAATGGAGCAGAATATCTTTCTCTATGAATGGACCGGCAAAAACGACATTAAAAGCGATGATTTTATCCGGCCTGGTGAGGTAGATGTTCTGTCCGCCGGTTTCCACATAATGACGCTGATGGATGACGCCCACCTGGAGTTGGAAATCCAGATCGATCTGGGCCGGGGTTATGTCCCCTCGGAGGTAAACGAGCAGTATGTCGAGGTAATCGGCACTATTCCCATGGACGCGATTTTTTCACCCGTAAAAAAAGTAAAGTTTGCGGTAGAGCCGGTCCGGGTGGGCCAGCGCAGTGATTATGACAAGCTGGTACTGGAAGTGTGGACCGACGGTACCGTCAAGCCCGATGACGCGCTCGCGGAGGCCGCCAAGATTGCCAAGGATCATTTTTCGGTATTCATTAATTTTGACGAGAACAACCTGGGGGCCGAAGAAGACCTGGACGAGGAGGACGAGCGGATCCGCCAGATACTCAACACCCCGGTGGAAGAACTGGAACTGTCGGTACGGTCTTCAAACTGTCTTAAAAACGCCAATATTAAAACCATCGGGGAATTGACCCGGAAAACCGAGGATGATATTACCAAGACGCGGAACTTCGGCAAGAAGTCTCTCCAGGAGATTAAAGAAAAGCTCAAGGAGTGGAATTTGTCTCTTGGAATTACCGACCTTAACATGCTGAAAAACGCGGTTAAAATAGCCCCGCAGCAGAAGGAAGAAAAAGATGAAACATAGACGAGGTTTTAACCCCCTCGCAAGAATGTCCGCGCACCGGAAGGCCCTTCACCGCAATATGGTGACCAGCCTGTTCCGGCATGAAAGGGTCAAAACTACCAAGGCCAAGGCTTTGGAGATCCGCCGGAGCGCGGAAAAATTGATCACAAGGGCGAAAGTCGATTCGGTTCATAACCGGCGTATTGTTTCAAGCCGCCTTTTTGACGAGGGGATAGTAGCGAAGCTGTTTACCGATATCGCGGTCCGCATGAAAGAACGGCCCGGCGGTTATACCCGCATCCTCAAACTTGGCCGCCGTTACGGCGACGCGGCCGAAGTGGTGATCCTGGAACTTGTTGACTACAAGCTGGAGACCGGCGAAGATTCCGGCAAAAATGCCAGGAAAGAGAAGAAAAACCAGGCAAAGGCCGAGAAAAAAGCCGGCGGCAAGAAATAGGGAGCCGCGTAAACAGAGCGGAAAAGCCGCAGCGAACGGCACGGCCTGTTATTTTCAGAGAGGCTGCCGCAGTGAAACAGGGAGAAAATAGATGTCTAAAGCGCACAGAGGCAAGGGGATAAGGGACCAGGTTTCCCACGGCAGGGGCGAGTGCCCGGTTTGCAAGAGAAAAAACGTGAAACTGCTCTACGAACAGGACTCCGGGGGAACCAAGGTAAAGGTCTGCAAGAGCTGCCGGGCGGCGATCAAGCACGGCAAGAAAAGCCTCCCTGCCGCCTCCTGATTCCGGCAGCGTCATTATGCGCCTCCAGGCGCAGGGCGCGGTGTTTTCAGCTACGGAATCCTAAATTTCTATTTTTTAAACTCCTCTACGTGCCGGGCCTGGTTCAGGCGACAGGGTATATGTTTAAAACCCCCGGAACGTTTCTGATACTTTTAACAACTTTATTAAGGCTGCCCGGAGATTCCAGCCGCATGGTAAAAAAGCCTGTAATGCGGTTCGGCGCGGTTTCTTCCAGCCGGCCTTCGATCAGGTGGCCCTGGTATTTACGGATAGCGCCTTCGATTTCCGGGAAAAGTTCCGCCTGTAAACGCGCCTCTACCTTAAAGCGTTTTACGAGAATATCCAAAGATTTTTCCCATTCGGTCTCGATCTTCCGCTCCCTGTAATCGGGAATGTTTGCCAGATTGGGGCAGTTTTTCCGGTGGATGATTATTCCCCTGCCGCGGGACACATAGCCGGTAATCGGATCGCCTATTACCGGATGGCAGCAGCGGGCGAAGCGTATCATCATGTTTTTGCCGGCCGGCCCGCCCGCTGATTCCAGCCGCACCTGAAGCGCCCCGGCATCCCTGCCCGGGTCCTGAATGACTTCCTGGACCGGCGCGGGGGCCGGCGGCGGAGATGCGGCGCTTGCCTGTGGGTCCGGACGGACGCCGCTTTCGGCGGTGTGCGCGGCATCTTTTTTCCCCGGGTCCGGAACAGCCGGCCTGGTGCCCTGCGACCGCCCGCGTTTGGACCCGTATGCCACTACGTTTTTTTCGATGATGAGCGAACTGTCGTTCTGCTGAAGCCAGGAACGTATCTTGCTGCGCGCCTTTGACGTTTTCGCGATACGCAGCCAGTTGATGTGGGGATGGGCGTTGGTGGCCGTGAGTATTTCTACTACCTGGGTATTTTGCAGTTCGCAGCTTAGAGGTACTATTGAGCCGCCGGCCTTTGCGCCGGAACAGTGATTTCCGATTGCCGTATGGATGGCATAGGCAAAGTCTATGGGGGTGGCCCCGGCCGGCAGTTCTATCACTTTGCCCAGAGGGGTAAAGACGTAGATCGAATCTTTGAGCAGTTCCCTTTTAATGTCGTCAAGAAACGAAGCGGAACTTTGGCCGTCCGAGATGTCGGTTTCGGCCAGTTTCCAGTCTTTGAGGCGGTTGATGAGGGGCAGGTCGCCGGGCCGGACTATCTCGCTGGAGGAACCTTTCTTGTAGAGCCAGTGGCTGGCGATGCCGTATTCGGCCACCCGGTGCATTTCCCGCGTCCTGATTTGAATTTCCAGGGGCTGGCCCTCCCCGTATTTTTCCGCGAGGGGGGACCAGGGAAAGCGCTGTCCGGGAACCTGTAGCGCGGAAGCGGGATCGGCCCCCGGCACAAAGACAGTGGTGTGCAGGCTTTGATAGCCGTTGGCCTTGGGCATGGCGATATAGTCTTTAAAGCGCCCGTCCAGGGGCTTCCAGAGCCGGTGTACCAGGCCAAGGAGGGTGTAACAGTTTTCGATGCCCGCGCAGAGTATGCGTATGCCGAAAAGATCGTAGAGTTCGTCGGGGCCCTTGCCGCGCTTCCGCATCTTTTGATAGATCGAATAAAAGTGTTTCGGCCTGCTTTCAACTTCGATATCAATGCCCGCAGCTGCGGCTTCCTTTATGATAATATCCCTTACCGTGTCAAGGTATTTTTGCCGTTCCTCTTTTTTAAGCGATACAATTTCTTTTATCCGGGAGAAGACATCGCCTTTAAGATTCTTGAGGGCAAGGTCCTCCAGTTCGTCTTTCATCCAGGAAATGCCAAGCCGGTCCGCAAGGGGCGCGTAGATGTCGAGGCACTCCTGCGCGGCTTCCCTGCGCAGGGACGCGGAATCGCCGTTATCCCCGCGCCTGTCGAATCCGCGCATGACGGTGAGCTTGTCGGCCAGTTTGATGAAGATGACCCGTATGTCCCTTGCCATAGCAAAGAGCATCTTGCGGACATTTTCCGCTTCCTGGATGGTTTTATTGGTAGCGGAAATTCCGGCGATCCGGGCGGCGCCCTCAGCCAGGAAAGCTACATCGCCGCCGAAGCGTTCTCTGACCGCCCCATAGAAAGCGGCGCTTCCGGACGCGGCGTCCGGGTGTCCGGGGGCGCGCGGGGCGTTTGCCGGGAAAGGGTTTTCCGCAGGGAAGGCGTGTTCCGGGGCCTTGTGGAGTATGGCGGCTATTATTGCGTCCGAATCAAGGCGGAGATCGGCCAGTATTACCGCCGCTTCCAGGGATTGGGAAAACCCCCGGCTGCCGGGGCCGTAGTACGGCTGCACCCACGCCGCCGCGTCTTTAATTCTTTCCTGCTCGGCGCTGTTATAAAAGCCGAACCTTTCTTTGAGGAGCTGGGGAAATGATGTAAGCGAGGCAGTGTTTTTCTTCATCCATGGCGCCCCCGTAAAAACCCGCGGATTACCCGCGGCCTTTGGCTTAAGTCGTTGTACCTTTGTACCCTGCTATAGCCGTGTGATGCAAGTATGGCGGAAATTGATTCCATCTGCCGGGGGTCGGCCTCCAGGAGAAGAGCGCCGTTGTTCGCGAGGCAGCGCGGGCTTTCGGCGATTATCCTGCCGATGAGGGCAAGGCCGTCTTCCCCGCCGTCAAGGGCGAGGAGCGGCTCGCGCCTTACTTCGGGCGAAAGCGAGGGGATGACCGGCGCGGGTATGTAGGGCGGGTTTGAGACAATGAGGCTGAAGCGGCCCGGCCGGGGGCCCGGTGTCTGGCCGGTGTTTTCAGGCGGATTGCCGAACGCGGCAAAGAGATTGCTTTCGATAAAGACAATGCCGTCTCCAGGCAAAAGCCGCGCCGCGTTGTTCCGGGCGCAGGCAAGGGCCTCCTCTGATATATCAGAAGCCCAGACCTCAAGTTCCGGCATTTCGTGTTTCAGGGCGACCGCAACCGCGCCCGATCCGGTGCAGAGGTCCAGCGCCGTGACAGTATTCCCGGAAGCCTCCGCCATTTCCCGCGCGGTTTCAAGGGCCGCCTCCACCAGGGTTTCCGTATCGGGCCGGGGGATGAGGACTGCGGGGTTTACGTCAAAATCAAGGCCGCGGAATTCCCTGCGGCCCAGTATGTACGCCACAGGCTCCCCGGAAAGGCGGCGCGTAAGAAGGCTCTCGAACAGGCGCCGGTCTTTATCGGCAAGCGGCTCGTTCCAGGCAAGTACCAGGCGGGCGCGGTCCGTGCGCAGTGTTTCCGCCATGAGGAGGGAAGCGTCAAGGGAAGGCGTGCCGGCGCCGGCAGCGGAAAGGCGGGCCGCCGCTTCACCGAGCGCCTGCTTTACCGTCATAGCGGAAGACCATGAGTGGGGGGAGCGGAAAAGCGTTTTTGCCGCAGGCAAAAACCTTTGGAGCCGGGGGGAGCAGCGTCAACTGTAGTGGAAGTTTTGGCGGGCGGAATTGAAGGAGTTTGGCCGGGGACAAACTCCCGGCCAAAAAACGCCCCGCGTTTTTTGGTTTTGCTCCCCCTCATGACTCTGCGATATTATGACGCGGTGGCGCGCAGTAATTCCTCCCGCGCGGAGAGCTTGAGGGCGTCGAAGAGTTCGGCTACATCTCCCTGCATGATGAGGTCCAGCTTGTAGAGGGTCAGGTTGATGCGGTGATCGGTCATGCGGTTCTGGGGGAAGTTGTAGGTGCGTATCCTTTCGGAACGGTCGCCCGAACCTACCTGGCTTTTGCGGGCTTCTGAGCGCTCGGCCTGGGCCTTCGCCTCTTCCATTTCGTAGACGCGCGCGCGGAGTATGCGCATGGCTTTGGCTTTGTTCTTGATCTGGCTTTTTTCGTCCTGGCAGTGGACGACGATGCCGGAGGGGATGTGGGTTATGCGTACCGCGGAGTCCGTGGTGTTGACGCACTGGCCGCCGGGGCCGCCCGCGCGCATTACGTCGATGCGCAGATCGTCCGGCTTTATGTCGATTTCCGTTTCGTCCGCTTCCGGCAGCACGGCCACGGTAACGGCGGATGTGTGTATGCGCCCCGACGCCTCGGTGGCCGGAACCCGCTGGACCCGGTGGACCCCGGATTCGTAGCGGAGGTTTTCGTACACATTGCTGCCGCTGATGGAAAAGACAATTTCCTTAAAACCGCCAAGCTCCGTTTCGTTGGCGTTCATAATCTCGAAAACCCAGCCCCTGTTTTCGGCGAACCGGGAATACATGCGGTAGAGGTCGGCCGCGAAAAGGGCCGCTTCCTCGCCGCCGGTACCCGCCCGGATCTCCATGATGATGTTTTTTTCGTCCAGCGGGTCCCTGGGGATGAGCAGGAATTTGAGCCGGTCGTCGGCGTCCTTGTACCGCTGTTCCAGGTCCTTAAGTTCCTCCCGGGCAAGCTCCTTTATCTCCGGGTCCTTTTCGTCCTGAACGAGCGCCCGGGTATCGCTTATCTGGCCCGCAAGCCCCGCGATTTCGGCGTTCACCTCGTGGATCGCGCCAAGCTGGGAGTATTCCTTCATCAGGGCCCTGTATTTGTTCTGGTCCTTGACCAGGCCGGCGTCCTGGATTATAAGCGAGAGTTCGTCGTATCTTTTCAAAAGCGATTCAAGCCGTTCGTTCATGTAAACCAGTATAACCCCAAACGGGTGTTTAGGGAAGCGGGCTGCCTCTGTTTGGGCGCATCCGCGGGCCGCCCTGCCCGCAGGGCAGGACGGCCCGCGGACCGGGCTTTACGCTTGTATCTTTTTTGCCTCCGGCAAAAAAGGATACCGCTGCAATCCCTTGCGCGGGCAAAAAATCGCCCTCCATGGCGATTTTTTGCCTCGGAGTTTGCCGCAGGCAAACTCCATCTATCCGCCGTTGGCGGATGGCGAGTAATTGCCGCTTCGCGGCAATTACTTCCGGAAACAGCGGCATCCATGCCGCCGGTGCCAGGCACCAAATTTCTGGATAAATTTTTATCGAAAAGAAAGGTACCTGGTACCAAAGGCGTTTATTTAAGGGTTTTCACCGCGAAGTGTCGGTTTCCCTTTCCTTCTTTAACTTTTTTGACTTTTTCGACTTTGTGGTTAAAAATTCCCAAGTGAACGCCTGTGGCACCCGGCGCCGGATTCTGGAATTCGGGAAAAGGGTTTTTCAGAATCGATTTATCTGCTACAATAAGGTTATGGCGTTTGGTTTTTTAAAAGATTTCCTGGATAACGCTGCGGATTTTCTGGAGGATGCCCGCGACAAGGCTGCC
>JAIRZS010000055.1 GCA_031267115.1 Treponema sp. | reverse complement strand
GCGCTGCGCCGCAGCCTGCACCGGTCCCGCAGGCAGGAACGGGACAGCGCGGCCTTTTCCCGGATGATCATGCTTGGCCAGGAAGCGGAGCGTTCCCGGATTGCCGCGGAACTGCACGATACGGTCTTGCAGGACATGGTGCGGCTCCGGCACGCCATCAGCGCCGGGGACGCCGCCGGGGATCTGCTCGACCTAGGGCGGCGCGTCATGAACCGGACCAGGAAGGTATGCCGGGAACTGATGCCCCCGGACTTTTCCCGTTTTGCCCTTCAGGATTCCCTTATCCAGCTCTGCATGGATTTTACCGGCCGCACCGGCGTGGAGTGCCGGGCGCTCATCCACTCCGGTTTCACCGCCCGGGGCTACCCGCCCGCGGCCCAGCTCCAGATATACCGGATCGCCCAGGAGGCGCTGACGAACATAGAAAAACACGCCGGGGCCGCCGAGGCCACCCTGACCGCCCGGGGCGGGACGGCGGAGGACCCTTCCCTGCTTATCTGCATATCCGACGACGGCGCGGGGCTGCCGGCCCCGCCTTCCGAGGGGCTGGGCATCCGGGGCATGAGGGAGCGGGCCGCCATTCTGGGCGCGGATCTTTCGTTTATCGGCGGCCCCGGCGGTGGCCTCACAGTCCGGCTGGAAATTCCGCCGGGCGATAATATAGGAGATACGCGAAATGCCGGCAATACCGGAAATGCTATAGATACCAAGGAGGCCGCCAAACCATGAAAACGCTGGTTCTTATCGACGATCACGCCATGCTGCGCCGGGGGCTGTCCTCCTGGCTTGCCGAGGACGGGCAATGGCAGACGCTGGGCGAAGCGGCCTCCCTGGAAGAAGCCGCCGCCCTGTTTGAGCGCCTTGCCGGCGGCCTGCCGGACCTGGCCCTTCTGGACATAGACCTGAACACCCCCGGACGCCCCGGTTCCTGGGGCCTGGACCTTATCCCGTTCCTCAAAGAGCGGTACGGCGAAAAAACGCCGCCGGTCCTGGTGTATTCGGTATACGACGACTATGTCCACCTCAAAGCCGCCTTCCGCTCCGGCGCGAAGGGCTATGTCTGCAAATCCCAGGACACCGGGGAACTGCGGGCCGCCATGGACCAGCTGTCGGAGGGCGGCCTCTGGTTCTCCCCCGGCCACGCCTTCCGTGTGGCGGCGGTTTCGGATATAGTCCTGGGGCTGACCAAAAGGGAACGCCAGATTTTTGAACTGGTCCAGTGCCGCAGCAGCAACCGTGAAATCGCCGCGGAACTCGGCGTCTCTCTCCGCACCGTGGAAAACAACCTGAGCATTCTATACGACAAAACCGCGGCCAAAAACCGCAAGGAACTGGAACAGTTGTAAGGAATGGTGTACATCACCAAGCAGTGGGCGCATCCCCGCCTGCGGCGGGGACCGGGCTATACGGGGTTCCGCTTCGCTCCATTCTTTGCGCCTGACGGCACAAAGAACGCTCCGCGCCCCTCCTATCCCTTGCGCGTGCCAAAATCCGGCATCCCTGCCGGATTTTGGCATCGGAGTTTTGCTTTGCAAAACTCCATCTATCCGCCATTGGCGGATAGCAATGGAAACAACGGCATCCATGCCGTTTTATAGCTTTGAGTTTTTGCGGGGCAAAAACTCATGAATCGCCGCAGCCGGCATCCCTGCCGTTTTATCTGTTGCCAATTTCAGGCGGCTGTAGTATAATATTGGAAGTTTGCCGGGCGCGCGCCGGTACGGGCGCTGCCGTTTGTAAAAGATTTCCCGAAGGGGGTGTTGCGATGAAAGATCCGGTAACCCTGGCGTATATTAACATGTACGGTATTCTGGGAGCCCTGGAGGACCTCTGCCGGTTTTCGCCCGAAGCAAAGGAACTGGTTTCCCCCCAGGCCCTGCCCGGAGGGAAACCCCTCAGTATCGGCTTTACGGTTAAAAACGGCCCCGCCATGATTCTGCGTTTTGAGGGCGGCGCTTGTACGGCACAGGCAGGGGAAGGCCCCTGCGATATCAGGCTGCCCTTTGGATCCTTCGAAAAATTCAACGGCCTTATAGACGGGACGGCGACCCCTATTCCCAGCAAAGGTTTTACCAAGCTTAAATTCCTCACCAAAAATTTTGTCCGCCTTACCGCGATACTGGAAACCTACCTCCGGGCCGGCCCGGAAGCGCTGGCGGATCGCGCCTTTTTCGAGGCGAGCACTACCATCATGTTTTTCCTGATTTCCCGGACAGCGGCCCAGGCCGCCAATTACGACAAAATCGGGTCCTTCACCGCCTCCAATATCCCTGACGGCACGGTACTGCTTTCCATAGCCGGGGGGCCCCAGGCGGCCCTCCTCATCGCGGATCATTGTTTTTCCTTTTCCCGGACTATTCCGGAATCTTACCAGGCGATCATGGAATTCAGCAGCATGGAGCTTGCCCGGCAGCTTTTTGAAGGTAAGGTAAGCGCCCTGGGCTGCGTCGGCCAGGGGCTTATCACCATGCGGGGCAACCTGGGGATGCTGGACAACATCAACCGTATCCTGGACCGGGTCGCGGCGTATCTGGCGTAATATCCCGTGAAGCCGCAGCAGCAATATTATAGAACGGAGGGACGATCATGAATTTTCCGGTTTACCAGTACGAAAAAAGCGCGGAAGAGTACAAGCGCGCGCTTAAGGTGATACCCTCGGGGATTTACGGCCATCTGGGCCCGGCGGAAGGCTGTTTTGTACCGGTCACGGCCTTCCCGTTTTTTTCGGGCCGCGCCCAGGGCGCGTATTTCTGGGATGTGGACGGCAACCGCTTTATCGACTATATGTGCGCCTACGGGCCCAATATCCTCGGCTACAACGATCCTGATGTGGACGAGGCCGCTACGAAACAGCGGGAAAAAGGGGACTGTATCACCGCGCCGTCAGGCCGGATGATAGACTTCGCGGAGCTTCTGGTGGATACCGTAGCCTCGGCGGACTGGGCGTTTTTCGCGAAAAACGGCGGGGATGTTACCACGCTGGCGGTCCTTACCGCCCGGGCCCACACCCATCGCAAGAAGATCGTCTTTTTCAAGGGCTATTACCACGGGGTGGCCCCCTGGACCCAGAAGATCGATTACCCCGGTATTCTGGAAGAGGATGTAGCCAACAATATCTACGTACCCTGGAACGACTACGAAAAACTCGCCGCGGTGTTTGATGAAAACAAGGGGGAGATCGCGGCGGTTATTTCCCAGCCTTATATGCACGGCAACTTTGTGGACAACCAGCTTCCCGCGGAGGGTTTCTGGCAGAAGGTCCGCCGGCTCTGCACCGACACGGAAACAGTGCTTATCATAGACGACGTGCGGGCGGGCTTCCGCCTTGACCTTGCCGGGAGCGATCACTTTTTCGGCTTCCAGGCGGACCTTATCTGTTTTTGCAAGGCCCTGGCAAACGGTTACAATGTCAGCGCCCTGTGCGGCAAGGATTTTCTCAAAAACACGGTAAGCGGCCTTACCTATACCGGAAGCTACTGGCTTTCCGCCGTACCCTTTGCCGCCGGCATCGCCTGTATCGAGAAGATGAAGCGCCTGGATCTGCCCAAGCTGCTCCACGAAAAGGGCCAGAGACTCAGGGAAGGGCTTGCCGCGGCGGCGCGGAAACACGGCCGCGATCTGCGGGTATCGGGAATGCCCGCCCTGTTTTACCTGCGCCTTGCCGACAGCGACGCCGCCGGGGAAACCTCAACGCCCTCCCTCATGCTCCACCAGCGCTGGATAGCGGAAATGGTCAAGCGCGGTATCTACCTGACAAACCACCACAACCATTTCCTCAACTACGCCCTGAGCGACGAAGACATTGACACCACCCTTGCCGTCGCCGACGAAGCCTTCGCGGCCGTAGCGGACGCATAGGATCGGGCGGGGCTATACAGAGGCAGCCTGTCAGCTATATCTCGGGCGGAAGAACCTCGACAAGCTCCAAAGGATTACTCCCGCTTTGTATGCTGTACAGGCCGGACAAGGCAAAGGGCAGGAAAAAATAATCTCCTTTTTGAATGATCTTCCTGTAAGGCGGCAGCGTACCCCCGCCGTTAATTGAACCGTTCCCGTTGGCAACAAAGTATACAGCCGGGGCGTTTTGCAGCGCCAGGGAACCTCGTATTCGGTGGCGGTTTACCGCGAAACAGGGAGTATCGCTGAATCCTATCAGGGACTCCGAACTGTACTGATCTGTTTCGATAATTTTCTTTGGAATCTTCCTGCCCATTTCTTCGGCTCCGTCGCCGTAAATAGAATAATCAAAACACCGGAGGGCCACATCCCGTCCAAGGCCCAGGTATTTAAGATCTTCCCGGATAAGCTCGTCACCGCACCACGCTTCGGGGGTAATGGTAAAATCCGTAGGCTCCTGGACCTCTACAAGTAAAATATTTTTACCTATGGCATGGGGAGCTTTGGCAGGTATCAGAAAAATATCCCCCGATTTAACAGGAATCTTGTGCATCAATTTAACCAGGGCATCTTTGTCTGTTTCATTCCGCTTAATCGCGCTTAAAAATATTTTTTCATTGATTCTGTCTTCAAAACCAAAATAAATTTCCGCATCATCCCTGGTTGCCAGGATTATCCATGCTTCAACTTTACCATGTCTGGAATTTAAATACTTTTTTGAAAAAGCCTTATCGGGATGAGCCTGAATGGGGAGACGCATAGAACTGTCCAGGGCTTTGACCAGAACGCCCCATTCCTTGCGACCGCCCAGCATCCGTTCCGGTTCAGCCTTTAACAATGTATCCAGATAAACATCGGTCCCCTTTATCTTTGAGATTCCCTCATGCGGGTCTCCGCCGTTCAAGGTGGCCGGAACACCGGAGGCAATCCATTCCTCGGGATAATTGGTATCTTCGGGTTTATCACCAAAAAGATCGTGAAAGAGCAGCCCGCCCAGGGTGATTCGGTATACCCTGTTGCGCTCAAAAAAAACAGGCTCAAAGGTTAGCTCAGCATAATTTATATTTTTCATCTGAATCAAAAATTTCGGACCGTCTTAAAAAATCCTTCAGGCATATAAAAGCGGGAAAAGAAAATACCTTTCCCGCTTCCCGGATATTTTTTTTACAAATCTGCTTTTGTTAATACCGACACGCCGGTATCCACATAATCGCTCCCGGTAGATTCGCCTTTCAGGGCTCTGACGGCGGTTCTTAAGCCTTCGTATCCCATTACATCGGGGTTTTGGGCCATAGTGCAGAGAATATAGCCGTTTCTGACGAGCTGTAAAATGGAATCGGATTTATCAAACCCGACGCCAATAACTTTTCCGCCGGCTTCCTGAATTGCGTTGCCTACACCGACCGAGCAGCCTTCGTTGGCGCCGAAGAGCCCGACTACTCCCTGGGTAATAAAGTTAGCGGCCATTTCTTGGGATTTTACTGCATCGCCCTCGCTGTATTGGGATTCAAGAATCTGAAAATTGGAACCGCTTAAAGCCTGGCGGAATCCCATTTCCCGGTTTACGTTGGAATTAGTAGCGGCATTGGGAGTTATAATGCCAATTCTACCGGAAGTAATTCCTGCCGCGGCTAAACCCTTCAACATCTGCTCTCCGGCAGTGACCCCTGCCTGCCTGTTATCGGTAGCAAGAGTCTGGATAGCCGGAAAATTGGCGGGAGAGTCTACATAGACAATCTTAACCCCGGCATTGGCCGCTTCCCTTAAAGCAAAGGTTACTGCATCCGGACCGTTAGCGGCCAGCAGCAATGCGTCTGCACCCCCGGCGATGGCGTTATTGATACATTCAATTTGTTTCGCGTCATCCTTGTTGTCAGGAGCGAGCCAGACATAATCCACGTTGCCTGTTTCGGCAGCCGCTTGTTTGCAGCCCCTGTCCACGGTAACCCAATGTTGATCTATCTGGTCCATGGTAACCAGATAGATTTTGTACCTTCCGGAATTTTTCTGAGCATCACCTCTGGCGAAAACCTGTCCGAATACGCATACTGAAAGGATCAGTATGGCCAACACCTTTGAAAGATTTTTCATAATCTTCCTCCTTGGTAATAAAATATATTATACATTGCTGTATAAACGCATTTTTCCGAATGGGGGACCTGCATTTTTCAGGTTCTATGCAGTATTATTTTCTTTTAGGTCCCGCCTTTTTACCCATTTAAGATTGCCCTGCCGTATAACCACATCCAACAGCACAGAAACTACAACGATTACGCCGATAACAATATTTCGCAGGGCTACCGGAGCCCCGGCAAATTGTAATCCATTTTGCAGGACACCCCATATTGACGCGCCGACAATAGTTCCGGGCAAGATGCCTTGTCCTCCCAAAGGACTGACTCCGCCGATTACCGATGCGGCAACGGCGAACATTTCATACATATTGCCCGCGTCCATGGTCCCCATGCCGCTGGTTGCGCAGGTAACAAAACCGGTTACCGCCGCGCAGAAAGAACTGATAAGATACACAATTGTGGTTGTATTGATTACATTGACCCCCGATAACCGGGCTGCTTCAACATTGCTGCCGATGGCGTATACATGCCTGCCTGTCTGAGTCTTGCTCAGTACAATATAAAACAGGGCCCAGATAATCGCCGCAATCCAAATCGGCGTGAACAATCCAAGGAATTTGCCGTAATAAAACAAATCCCGGAATACCGCCCCGTTTATCCCGATAGAATCGGTGTTGTAATTATTGTTGGATATTTGCGCTATACCCCGGGCAATTGTCATCGTACCCAGTGTCGCGATGAAGGGCGGCAGTTTGAACCGTGAGACCAGCTGGCCGTTGATAAAGCCGATAACGAGGCAGCATGCCAGGGTGAACAGTACGGCGATCAGCGGACTCATGCCCTTCGTCATCATGGTGGCGGAAATCATGCAGCTCATGCCGACTACAGATCCGATAGAGAGATCTACATTACCGGTTATAAGAACAAACGACTGCCCGATGCCGACAAGCAGGGTGGGAACAATTTGGCGCAGCAAATTGGAAGCGTTTTTCCCGGATCGAAACATTGGGTTGATAATACTAAAGACCATGCACAGAATAATCAGACCGATTAGTACCGTGACAACTTGCCCAACGCCCCGCATTGCCATTATCCGCTTAAAAGTATTTGTACGTTTTTCACTATTCATAATTTCCTCCGATAATCATTGCAGCTTGTTCTCAAACATCGTGGCATGTTCCAGAATTTCATTTTGCGTTACTTTTGCCGCGTCAAATTCACCGGTAATCCGGCCGTCGCACATTACCAGAATCCTGTCGCTGAAACCCAGAATTTCCGGCATTTCGCTGGAAATAAAGAACACCCCGATACCCTGTTTTTTTAATTCATTGATAAGATGATATATCTCGACTTTTGCGGCCACATCAATACCCCTGGTAGGTTCATCAAATATGATAACCCGGGAATTTCGGGCAAGCCATTTGCCCACTACAACCTTCTGTTGATTGCCTCCTGACAGGCCGGCGGCATCCATTTCGGGGCTTGCGAGCCTGATATGGAAATTTTCCACAGTCTGGTCCACCATCCGTGATTCGTTTTTTCTGTTCACAATTCCGAATGTGCTGCGGAGTATATCCAGATTGGGGAGTGCGATATTTTCCCGTATACTCAGTTTGGTACACAGCCCGTCCTTCTTCCGATCTTCCGGTACAAGCACTACTCCTGCCTTGATTGCGTCAATGGGACCATTGATGGTGACAGGCCTGCCATCCAGAAAAATTTCTCCGGAGTCTTTCCTGTCTACCCCGACAATCGCCCTGGATGTTTCCGTACGCCCCGCCCCCATAAGACCCGCGATGCCGAGTATCTCCCCTTCGTAAACCGAAAAGCTGACATCCCGTACCATGCGGCCGGCATTCAGATGTTTTACCTCAAATACTTTTTTCCCCCTGACGCATTGTACCCGGGGAAATTTATTGGTAATTTCGTAACCTACCATATTGGCAATGATTTTTGACATACTAATGTCCGCGAAGGGCATACTGGTGATATAGTGACCGTCCCGCATAATCGTTACGGAATCCACAATATGCTGCAGCTCCTCAAGGCGGTGGGAGATATAAATGATGCCTTTGCCTTCATTGCGCAGCATTCTAATAATGGCAAACAGATCGTCAATTTCTTTTGCGGTCAGCGCGCTGGTCGGCTCATCCATAATCAGTATGCGGGCATTTGCGGACAGGGCTTTTGCAATTTCTACCATTTGCTGCTTTGAAACCGCAAGATTTCCAACAATAGTTTCCGGATTAATATCAATGTTCAGCCTGTCCAAAATTGCCTGAGCGCCTTTGTTCATTTCCCGGTTTGAAAGTAATCCCGCTTTTTTTATTTCTTTACCTAAATAAATATTTTCCGCCACAGTTAAATGAGCGCACATATTCAATTCCTGGTGAATAATGGCGACCCCAAGTTCCTGGACTTTCTTCGGTGTCAATTCGTCAACTGCTTCACCGAAAATTTTGATTTCGCCGCTGTCCCGGGTATACACCCCGCTCAGCACTTTTACCAGCGTTGATTTACCGGCGCCGTTTTCGCCCAGCAGCGCCATCACTTCTCCATATTTGAGCTTGAATTCCACATCGTCCAGAGCTACTACGCCGGGGAATTCTTTCCGTATATGCTTCATTTCAACAATATAGTTATCATAGTTATCCTTGGTCATTTGAATTCCGCCTTGCTTTTGCGTATTATCATAAAATTACTCTCTTCCAAACTGACCGATCCGCATACAGAACAATTCCTTCAACGCCTGTTTTGACGGCGCGAATAGATTTGGTACCGAATACCGGAAACCCCCGGCGCTCTGGGTTTTTGTCATGCTCTGCCCGTAGGTAATCAACAGCTCGGTACATACGTTGATCTTGCTGATGCCGTTTTTGATTGACGCCCTGATCTGCTCGACCGGAATGCCGGTCCCCCCGTGGAGTACTAAAGGAATTGCTGTAGCATTCCGGATATTTTTAAGCCGGGGGATATTGAGATTGGGAGGGAAAGGATACACCCCGTGTACCGAACCGATGCCCACTGCCAGCGCGTCAATTCCGGTCTTCTCCACGAACTGCCGGGCTTCATCAGGATCGGTTTGGAAAGCGTCTTCATCCCGCACGTCAATATTTCCTTCGACTCCGCCAATGCGGCCCAGTTCAGCTTCTACGGTTACTCCGGCCCTGTGGGCGTATTCGACAACCGCGCCGGTACGTTCCACATTTTCAGAGAAGGATTTTGCCGAAGCGTCGATCATCACAGAGGTAAAGCCCGAATCCACCGCTTCCCGGATAAAACCATATTCTTCGGCATGATCCAAATGCAGGGCTATGGGCATATCGCTGTTTTCCGCCGCCAGTTTTGCCAGCCGGACAATATTCTTAACTCCCCCCGCATACCGGGCTTCGATCTTTCCGGCCATTAGTATAGCCGGCCGTTTGCAGAGGTTTGCCGCTTCCACAACAGCCTGGCAGACATCCAGGGCCCACACGGTAAAAGAACCGAGCGCTTTACCTTCGGCGGCGGCCTGTTCCAGAAGAGGCTTCATATAAGAAAGATCCATCCCAATCCCCCTGTCATTGCATTTCAATCGCTTTTTGCAAAATTTTTTTTGTTTCCCCGGGACGGCCGAAAAACTTTCCCCGTACCCCTGTGGTTGCCCCGAAAGCGCCGATGGCCTCAGACGCCACCATACCGCCAAGAATCGCGCAGCCCCTGAGCGTCAAATTGTTTTTGGTGCCGAATAAAAAACCCGATACAAAAGCATCCCCGGCGCCGGTAGTATCAACTACAACAGATCCCGGGGCAGGGGGCAGAATTTCCGCCTCTTTAAAATCCGTAAGATAGCAGCCCCGGTTTCCCATTTTTATTACTAAATTTGAGATACCGTAACCGGAAAAGAATTCCGCAATCTCTCCGGGAGTTTCTTTTTTTGTAATAAACCTTGCCTCATATAATGAAGGCAGGAACAGATCCGTATAATTCAGGGCAGCCTCTATCTTTGGAAGCCACCTTCTTTCCCGGTCCCAGGTAACATCCAGGGAAGTAGTGCATCCCCTGTCTTTGGCTTTTTTAAAAAGCTCCGCGAGACCCCGGCCGTCCAGCGATCCCAAGGCCATGGCGCTTCCCACATGTACAATGCCGCCGGTCTTAAACTGCGAAACGTCAATATCCGCCACCGACAGCTGATCATTACATTTTCCGTAATAGGCAAAACGGCGGCCGCCCTTTTTGTCCACCATTACAATGCTGGTAGAGGTGGCGTACTCCTTGTCCAGGATAAAACCGCTGGTTTTAACGCGTCCCTGTCTCGCGGTTTCCAGAAGGCTGCGCCCCGCCGGATCATTGCCGGCCCTGCCGATAAGGGAAACATCCATGCCAAGGGCGGCCATATTTAACGCGGCGTTCAGCGCATCGCCCCCGCTCTGGTATTGCAGGGTATCCAGATAATTCGTATCATCCTCAAAGTCCTCTTTGGAAACCGGACAGGCGATAATATCCATTACCGCAAGGCCGATGCATGTGACATCCATTATTTCTGCCCCTGTACCGTTTCAATTAACGCCAATATGTTTTCCAGGGGAGTCCCGGCGGGAATCTGGTGAGTGGGCGCCGCAATATACCCACCGCCGGAGCCTAAAATTTCCATGGCCCGCAGCGCTGCTTCCCGCACATCTTCCGGAGTACCGTGGGCCAGGACGCCCTGGGTGCTTACCCCGCCGTATACCGTGATGTTTCTTCCAAAGCGGCGTTTAAAATCCTTCATGTCGTATACTTCGGGCTGGAAGGTATTGTAAATATCCAGGCCCATATCAATAAGATCCCCCATAATCTCCAGAATGTCGCCGCAGGAGTGCAATATTATTGATTTGCCCGAAATCTTGACCGCTTCAAACAATTTGCCCATATAGGGTTTAATAAATTTCCGCCACAGGGGCGCGCCCATAAGCATACCTTTCTGCTGGCCCCAGTCGTCGCCGAACATGATAGCGTCGATAGGGTATTGGGCGGCAATACGAATACCTTCAAGGTTGTATTGAAAAAGTTTTTCAAAGAGCGCCCTGACAAAATCCGGTTCCAGGAGAAAATCCGAAAGTATATTCTCCATACCCCGCAGGGTCCAGGCCCGTTCAAAAAACGAAAATGAAAATTCAAAGATTTTGAACCGGTTTTGAAACTTTTCAACCAGGGAGCGGCATTTTCCGCCTATCAGCTCCGGATCCGGAACCGGGAACACATAGGAACCAAATTCCGGTTCGGGCATAAGGTAGTCCGTGACAACCCCGATATCACCGGCGCTCTCCTTCTGCCAGGTTACCCCAAAAATATCCCGGTGGTGCAGTTCGTCCAGAATGGTATGGTTTTTGTTCTTTTCCCGTACCAGGTGGCTGCCTGTCCTGTCCTGCATAGAATCGCCGGCGCCATAGTAATCTGCCAATTGGCGGCTTACCGCCTCGGTAAGGTCTATCTGCCAGGGTACATAGGGGGGATTCTTCCGTTCAAGTGCTAATCTGACCACTTCCCGCTCAGTCATCGTGTACTATCCATCCCATAAATCGAAGCGCTTTCATTTTAGGGTCAAAAATCACCCTCGCTTCTACGCAATAATATACCAATTAATAGTTGTATTCTATAAAAAACCAGACTTTTTTACGATGTTTTTATAATAAATTCGAATTCTAAGTCTGTCAAGATATTTTTTAAAATTTATTGATTTTTTTTATCAAAGCGCTTCGATAACGGCCTTCCCCAAGTGACACCCGGGTTTTTACCCTGGAATTTTTTTAAAATTTTGGTACTTAAGAAATTTGGGCGCATTTCCGGCGCTTCGCGCCGGAAACCGGGCTTTGCGGGGTTCCGCTCCGCTCCATTCTTTGCGCCTGGCGGCGCAAAGAACGCTACGCGCCCCTCCAATCCCTTGCGCGGC
>JAIRZS010000050.1 GCA_031267115.1 Treponema sp. | reverse complement strand
AAATTTTTCCAAAAGACCCTCGTCTTTTTTATCCTTATGTCGCTGGCGGCTTTGGGCAACCTGGTCTCCGGTTTTGGGGCCCGTCTTTTTTTTGCCGCCGGGCCGGAGTATGAACTCTGCCGGCGCCTTGGGGTCTTCGGCCTTCTGATCCTGTGCTTTTTCCTGTTCCTCCGTTTTGGCCGCGGGCCCGCGGGTAATTTATTTGCCCTTACGAATAATCCCAACTGGTTTTTGTATACCCTTGGCGCGTCCTTTTCGTATTTTAGCATGCAAACCGCAGCGGCCGCTCTTCAACAGGGTTATCTCTGGGGAAATTCCACAGGAATTTTCTCCGGTATTTCCCGGAGCATCATCGTTATTGCTATTTTAACCGCCCTGGCTAACCTTGTTATTATTTTAACCGCCCTTTCCGCCGCGGAGAAATCGACCGGGAAAAGCTATGAACTCCGCCTTGCCCAGGAACTCATCGCATCGGTGGCCGATTATTACAAAAGGCTGGACCGAATTTTGCAGGAAATCCGTGTGCTCCGGCACGACTACAAGTATCAAATGAGGGTGATAGACGAGCTGGCTAAAATAAGCAGGGTCCGGCATATCCGGAACTTCCTTGCGGATGCCCGTTCCTATTACAGCCAAACGGAGCCGGTTGTCTATTGTGAAAATCTGGTTATCAGCGCCCTGCTTGCACATTACGCGGAACGTTTTGAAAACAACGGCGTCTCCTTTACGGTTCGTTCGGTTCTTCCGGCGGAGATCCCCCATGTGGATAAAAACTTAAGCCCCCTTAACAACTACGAAATTTGCATAGTCCTGGGCAACCTTTTGGAGAACGCCTTTGAGGCGGCTATGGAGGTCCCGGCTGAACAGCGGCGGGTAAGCCTTGAGATCAGCCTGAGTTCAGAAAAGCTGCTCATTGAGGAGAAGAATACTTTTGACGGGGGGATCATGGCCGGCGGAAGACGGGCTTTTTCCGTCAATATTCCCCAAAGCCGGAAAGGAACCGGCGGCGGATATGGACTCCGGAGCGTCGTGGCGGTCTGTAAACGCCACGATGGGGAGTATTTTCCCGAATGGACAGACAGCGAATACACCATTCGCCTGCTGCTTAATTTGTAAGAAGGGCCGTTCCAAAACTGCAGTTTTTGGCGCAAGCTCGGATTAGAGGGTAATGGTCAGAATATTCCTGCTATCCACGGCGGAATAAAGCGCCGATTTAGATATGCGCCGCACCATAAGCAGACCCAGGTCTTCTTCTTCGCCCCTATCCGTAAAGGGATCTTTTAGTCCGCCGCCGTAGGAAATAGTGATGACGATATTTTTTTCCTTTTCGGTATAATCTATATTCATGAGTATATCCGGTTTTTCTTTTTCCCCGAAATGGTTTTTCAGAAGATACATTGATATCTCCTCGAATACCATCTGCACTTTGTTAACCACGCGGCGGTCTATATCGTATTTTATACAGAACTGCTCTATCAGCGATATCTGTCCCAGAAGATCGAATTCCGGGGATTCTACCCGCAATTCAAGGGTTTTAAGCCGGGAAATAAAGGCTTTGGTGCGTTCCCCCCGGGGCCGTTCAAAAATCTCCTCCGGCGCGCCGGTCTCGTAAATACCATGACCATCCAGGTAAAACACCCGGTCCGATACCTCTTTTGCGAATTCCATTTCGTGGGTAACGATAACCATGGTCATGCCTTCTTTTGCCAGGGCGCGGATGACCGCCAGAACTTCGCCGGTCATCACCGGATCCAGGGCGCTGGTAGGCTCATCGAACAGCATCAACTGCGGGTCCATCGCCATGGCCCGGGCAATGGCGATACGCTGCTTTTGACCGCCCGAAAGCTCCTGGGGATAGGCGTTTTCCTTCGCCGTAAGGCTCACCATGGCGAGCAGCTCCCGCGCCTTGCCGATTGCCGCGTCCCGGGGGATTTTTTTGATTTTTTGAGGGGCGAGGATTATGTTTTCCATGACGGTCAAATGGGAAAAGAGGTTGAAATTCTGGTATACCATGCCGACCCGTTCATGCAGTTTGTTTATGTCGGTTTTTTTATCGAAAATATCAAGGCCGTCGATGAGCACCCGTCCCGTTTCGGGGACGATGAGGGCATTAAGGCAGGAGAGAAAAACACTTTTACCCGCCCCGGAAGGACCGATGATGGAAACACATTCTCCCTTTTTAATCTCGGCGTTTACATTTTCCAATACCGCCGCGCCGTTAAAAGATTTATACAGTTTCTTTACTTTTATCATAATGCTGTTATGCCGCCTTTATTTCGAAAGATTTATGCTCCGCTGCGGAATCGTTGGGACGGCGGTCTTTGGCGGTACTGAAACAAAGGCTGATTATCCATGAGAGCAGAAGGTAGAGGATGATTCCCGCAGCCATAGCCAGGAAGGGATTTCCCGTCCGGCTTCCCATGTTGTTGACTATCCGGGTCAAGTCGCCGACGGTGATGTAGCCCACTACGCTGGTATCCTGCAAAATAGTGATGGTATTGTGGCGGTACAGGGGCTTGGCGAAGCGCAGCGCCTGGGGAAGGGTGATATGCAGGAACGCGCCCATGCCGCTGAAACCCAGGGTGCGGGCCGCCTGAATCTGGCCGCGGTCCACGCTGTTCAGGGCGCTTTGCATGATTTCGCCGATCAGGGCCCCGCTGCGCAGTCCAAAGACAATAACGGCGGTGGCCAGGGCATTCGTACCGAAGGGCGCCAGCGCCACGTAATAGAACAGGGTCAGTAACAGAAGGACCGGGGTTCCGCTCATCAACAGAAAATAAATCCGGGCAAAGAACCGGAGAAACCGGAAACGGCTGCGGGACATGGCGCAGAGGATAACCCCGGCCATAGTCCCGATACATAATCCTGCCATGGTGATAAGCAAGGTTACCCCCAGACCGAGCAGAAAGTATCTATACGCCCCGTCCGCGATAAGGTTTTCGTACAGCAGGTTTATCATAGCTTATGCCGTCCGGACATTTCCGGCTATAACGCCGCCCAGTTTTTTCCGGCCATCTTTAAAGCCCTCCTGGAACCATTCCCTCAAAGCCCCGGCGTTGGCCTTAAAAAGACCCTCCGGGGATTCATAATAACGGATAAACATATAGCCGATGGCATAGGTTACCAGGCCGTTCATCGCCGGGGCAGATAACACCGCTAGGGATGTACCCACCAGGGGAGCGGCCCCCAGTCTCCCTGCAAGGGTTCCCGAAAGGGCGGTGGCGCTAAGCCCCCCCAACGCCGACGCGATGACGTTCTTTATCCAGGATTTCTTTGCCTCAATGTTGTAGAGCCGGGTAATGGATTGAACCATGGACACCTGGATCGCCGTGGTCGAAACCAGGTTAAAGAACGGAAGGGGAACAATGCCTATGCCGGCCGCCAACAATGCCCGGTTCTTGACGAGTTCCTCGACCCTTGCGCGGGTGATAAGCTTAGAGG
>JAIRZS010000032.1 GCA_031267115.1 Treponema sp. | reverse complement strand
ATCAAAAAAATGCTGGGAACGCTTGGGCGGATTCAGGGAGCGCCGCTGGGCCTGGGAGCGGATACGCTCCGATTCTTCGTCCGTAGGGTCCCTCCAGGGGGGAAGATCGGCGGTATAATTGTAAAAGGGCTGGGGGTCATATTCGGCGGCGCTGCTTCGCAGTTCCTGGGGCAGAAGCCGGCCGTCGGCATAGTAATACCAGGTCCCCCGTATGGGAACCGCCCAATCCTCGTTGCGGAATTCCGCCGGGCCTATCCGGTCAGGATAAGCCCGGGCCAGGGCTTTCATGGTCAGTTCCCCCCGATCGGGGACCTGTTGAGGAGGGGCGCTTATCATGGCGGGAACCACAATTGTCCCCTCTGCAGCTTCCCCGGTTGAAACCGTATTCCCGGCTATGGTCCAAATGTTCCCCGCCGCGCCACCGCCTTCATCCGCCGCAACGGCCCGGCTTCCTTCGGCATACAGGCAGGCTGTAAAAAACGGCAGGGCAAGGAAAACGAGTATGAAAAAATTTAGAGCTCCCGAATCCGGGACAGCCGACCGGGCCCTGTCCGGATTTTCAAAACCGGAATTTAAAAAACACCTCTTTATAGAGCGGGAAAAACCTGCAGGCCGCAGTCCGAAGAACTTTTGATCAATCACCGGAAAATAATACCACAAAATAAAAAAAACGCCACCCGTTCTGAAGCCCAGTAATGCTCAGTTTACCCGGGACAAAAAGCAGAGGGTCCACAGCTTTCTACAAAAATAAATGCGTTTCCCCGACCCCGAAAATTTGGTGCCTGGCACCGTTTCTGCACCCACTGTCAACAAGTTAAGGGCTTGTATGCCGGAAAAAAACAAGTGGGGGGAGCGGAAGCCACCGCAGGGCGAAGCCCGAGGAGGCTGGAGCGAGGGTCGGCAACGATGTTGCCGGAGCCGCCCGCCAAAAGGCTTATTACAGGGTAAAATTGGTTTACCCTTCACATCAACAGTGCTCCCCCTTCCTGCAGATCCGGATACGATGCGTTGATTTTATTGTCCCTGTAAAATACAATAAATTCCCCAAAGACGGTTTTATGATATTGACAAGATCAATTATCCGGGTTAAGCCAAGGGATTACAGGGGGGACGGTTTATGGATACGAGACTGGCTGTTGAATTGGTGCTTTTGGCCGTTGTTATTATTCAGTTTATTGTAATGATCATTCTTTTTTCACGGATCAGGCGGGGTCCGCAGACGGATGTATCGCAGCGGCTGGTGGAGTATGCGCAGCGGCTGGAAAAAAACGAATCCGCGGTACGGGATGAATTCGGCAAAAACCGGGAGGAAACGAACAGAACCGCAAAGGAATCCCGGGAAGAGTTGTCCGCAAACCTGAAATCGGTTTCTGAGCAGTTGTCTGCAACGATCACCGGTTTTACCGGACTGGTTGATAATAAAATCAAGTCGATTCTTGATTCACTGGAGGTATCATCAAAGTCAAACAGGGATGAGCTTGCAAAAAACATGACCGGTTTAACCGTAACCGTGGACAACAAAATAAAAGGTATGCAGGAGCTTTTGGATTCCGGCTTGAAATTCAACCGCGAAGAACTGAACAAATCAATTTCAGTTTTTGAAGGAAAGGTAACGAGCAGTATATCGAGTTTTTCGGAAACCCTAAATAACGAGTTGAAATCCGTTCAGGACAGGGTCTACACATCTACAAAGGAAAGCAGGGAAGGGCTTTCCGCTTCTCTTAAAACCTTTGAGGAAAAATCATCGGCAAGAATTGAGGCACTGACAAAAGATACAAAGGAGGGGCTTGAAAAGACCCGAGATTCCGTTGAAAAGAAATTGGCCGACATTCAACAGGGGAATGAAAAGAAACTGGATGAAATGCGGCAGACCGTTGATGAAAAGTTGCACAAGACCCTTGAAACACGGCTTGGTGAATCGTTCAAACTTGTCAGCGAGCGGCTTGAGCTTGTTCAAAAAGGGCTTGGAGAAATGCAAACGCTGGCAAGCGATGTGGGCAGTATAAAAAATGTGCTGTCGAATGTAAAAAATAAAGGGGTGCTGGGCGAGTATCAGCTTGGGGCAATACTTGAGCAGGTTCTGACGCCCAATCAATACGCCCAGAGTGTGAAAATTAAAGAGGGGAGCCGCGAAAATGTTGAATATGCGGTAAAGATTCCCAGTAAAGAAGATTCCAACAGGATAATTTGGCTTCCGGTTGACGCCAAATTCCCGACCGCCGATTATGAAATACTATTGACGGCCTATGAGAGCGGTGAAAAGGAAACCGTTGTCCAGGCGCAGAAAGACCTTGAGGCAAAAATCAGGAAATTTGCCAGGGACATACATGAAAAATACATTGATCCGCCAAACACCACGGAATTCGGCATAATGTTTCTGCCCTTTGAAGGGTTATACGCAGAGATTCTGCGTATCCCCGGATTATTCGAAAATATCCAGAATACCTACAAGGTTACTATTACCGGTCCTACTACGATTTCCGCATTTTTAAACAGCCTGCAGATGGGATTTAGAAGTCTTGCCGTGGAAAAGCGAACCAGTGAAATTTGGGATTTGCTTGGCGCGGTGCGGACGGAATTCGGTAAATTCGGCGATGTGCTGCAGAAAACAAAGGAAAAACTGGATTCGGCGAGTAAAGAGATAGACAAGGCCGGAACACGTTCAAGGGCAATCGAGCGTAAATTGCGTGATGTACAAACGCTGCCGGAAGGCAGAGCGCAAAAACTATTAAACGATATTGATACCGGTACAGGCGATGAAGAAAGCGATACGGAATAGCCTTGCGGTATCTCCGGGAAGGTGGCATGCAACCGGTCCGTGATCGTATAATTGTCTGATGAACTTTAACCCCGATCCGGCCCGGCGGATCGCAGTCTATGGCCGGGCGGTCGGATTTTTCCTGATGCTCCTGGCAGCATGTTCCTCCGTTCCCCCGGCAAACAGGGAAGCGGCCCCGGCCGGGCGGGATATGACCGAACAGGGCACAACCCAAAGCACAGCCGAGGGCGCAGGCCCGGCGGCGGAGGGGAACTTTGGCGCCGTGCTCCGTTCCAGGGCCGATCTCCGGCCGCTGGTATTCCCGGATATTCCGGCTATACAGCCGCTTTGGCGGCCCCTGTATAGTACAGGGGCGGGGCTTTCCGTTTTTGCGGGGCGGACGCAGAAGCCCCGTCTGGAATTTTGGGCCGTCAGGGTTACGCTGGACCCGCCGGAAAAAAGTCCCCGGCCGCGGATCCTTCTAGGCGCCGGGGATAAAATCGGAGACAACGGCGAAGACGGCGGAGATAGTAAAGACGGCGGCCTCCGTTTCGGTTTTGTTTCCAGTACCCGTGTATCGAGTTTTGTCCGGGACAACGGCCTTTTGGCGGGAATCAACACTGTCCCCTTTGATCCTTCCTCGGCACGGGAGGGGGAAGAACGAAGGGTAGATGGGCTGGGCATTGCCGGCGGCCGGCTTATCGCCCTGCCGATTCCCCGCTACGATGCGCTGGTGTTCTACCGGGACGGCGGGGCGGCGATTGTGAATCAGGGGGAATTTGCGGAGTCCGGCAATTTTGCCGGCGGCAAAGCCGACAGCTTTGCTGACGGCTTTGCCGATAGGATGGGGCGGGAGGTACTTCACGCCACCGGGGGTTTCCACCGCATTTTACGGGATGGAGAACTGACCATACGGGCGCTAAGACCAAGGGGGCCGCGCTATGCCCGGAGCGCCGTAGGACTCTCCGCCGGCGGCCAAACCCTTTACCTTCTCGTCATCAACGGCGGACGCATCGGCAGGCGGGGGGCCACTGAGGCGGAAACCGCCCTTATCCTCAAACAGCTTGGCGCCCAGGATGCCCTGAACCTGGACGGCGGTGGTTCCAGCGCCCTGGCCCTGCGCTTTCCCGGCGGCGCGGCTGATGGCGCGGCCGGTGAATGTGTGGCCGTCCTGAATACCCCGGTCCACTCGGGGTTCCCCGGCCGGGAGCGGGCGGTGGCCCTGTGCCTGGGAATAGGATGGTATTGAGGTACAGAGCAGCGGAAAACGGGCCGCCAAAACCTTGACAGTACCGCGTAAGCAGCATCCATACAGCAGGAACGTTATGCGGATACCGTCACTGATTGACAAGATCAAATTCAAGGCAGCCTGCCAAGCTTCGCTTGGCTGCCAAATTTGGCTGCCAAAAACTGAAGTTATCGAACAACTCTATTATTTTAAAGCCCTAAAGCCGGTAAATAAAACTTCCAGTCCGCAGTTAAACTGTTCATCAAATGACAGCCATTCAAAATTGCTTCCCAAAATCGCCTCATAAGGATTGGAAACATCCGAGGGGAAAGAGCGAAAAAAAATCTCATCGGATACGGAGGATAAAATATAATTATTGAGCATATGAGTGGCAACCATGCATTTATTCTCTTTTACGCCCAAATGCAGCAAACAAATCATCACATTTTTCATAAACTCAAAACGCCTGGGCGTTGTGGCTCTTGACTGAATAAAAATTCTGCCCGAATCCCGAAGGGACAATAGTTTTTGCCGGTACAATCCGGCGGCCTCTATAAGGTATTTTTTAGCGTTGCTTAAACCGCAGGAAGGTTTTATTTCAGAGATAAGCGCCTCGGCAATCAGGTCGTATAAATCCTTTTTGTCTTTAATATGCCGGTAAAGGGAAGCGGCTTTGGTATCAAGGAAGGCGGCCAGGGTACGCATGGTCAGGTTGTCTATGCCGTCCCGGTTCAGCAGTTCCAAGGCCGCCTTGACAATGGTTTCTTGAGAAAGGGCCATACATCCTCCAAATTCTTCAAAAAATGCAGAAATTTCTTGACATGCTAACTATGTTCGCTTATATTGTATAAGTGTTAGCAGTTAATGACTCTCATTGACAATATAATGCTAACATGAAACGCTTGGAAAGGCAAGCACAATACGGAGGATTTTATGAAACATCTCACTTTCAACACGGGACGTAGAAAGAGTAGAAGGGGTATCGGCATGGTTTTACTGACTGTTTGTATTGGTTTCCCGGTTTTTGGCTCCGGCGAACAGGACGGCGGCCTCAAATGGAGACAAAACGGCACGGCGGCGGCGGCAGTTACGGGCATGAGCGGCAGACCTCAAGTGGCTGTCATACCCGGAACAATAGAAGGGCTGCCGGTTGCCGCTGTCGAAAAGAACGCCTTCAAAAACAAGGGCTTGACCAACGCCGTTATCCCCCAAAGCGTTACGGAAATCGGCGAGAGCGCGTTCCGCGGCAATGCTTTAACCGCCGTCGATCTCCCGGCAGGGCTTATCCGCCTTGGGGCCGGAGCGTTTGACAGCAACCGGCTGACGGGCGTCATCATCCCGGCGGGCCTAAAGGTTATCGAAGGGTTTACATTTCGCAATAACCGTTTGAACGCGGTCGCATTACCCGGCACGGTAACGGCTGTAGAGGCGTATGCCTTTTCCGGCAATCAAATAAGCGGCTCGATACAATTACCCCGCGGAATTAAGACAATCGGCGTCTCCGCGTTTGAAAAAAACCAATTGACCGGTACGCTTGAAATACCCCCGTCGGTTACGGAAATCGGCGCAATGGCTTTTTCTGGAAACCAGTTAAGCGGCGTCACCTTTTCAGCCGGTGTTGCCGCCATACCCGCAATGGCGTTCAGCAACAACCAATTGACCACCGTAACTATTGCACCTTCCGTTGCAGTTATCGGAGAACGGGCTTTCGCTTTTAACCAATTAAGCGCCGTTGTCATCCTTGACAGTGTTCGGGAAATAAAAAAGAGCGCCTTTGGGGACAACCCGGTAACCAGCATTGCTATTGGCAGTGATGTTACGCTGCACCGGACATCATTCGGCAATGGATTTGCCGCCTTTTACAACCGTAACGGGAAAAAAGCAGGCGCCTACATCTTTGCCAATGGAACCTGGTCAATGCGGTAAGGTATAACGGACGCGCCGTTGTGCAGGGGGGTTTTCCGGCTATCACAAAACCCTCGTATCCGAACATCATGCAAACGGTGGATTTTATATCGAGGGCGCATCAAACCCTGTAGGTCTGTACTGCAGGGAGTGGGTTATAACATCATCTCCATTCGGAGATGGGCGCATCCGGCTGCGCAAGCAGCCGGACCGGGCTGCCCGGATACTAGATAGCCTCAACCATCCCGGCCCGCAGGTCGGCGGTCTGCAAAAGCAGAACTTCTTTGTACTTTGCCAGGGCCTTTTCCATGGCAAACTTATCCATCGGGCTCATATCATAGGCCCCCATGTGCCACCTGACCGCATGCTTCCACGACTCCGGCATACTGATAAATTTGCCTATCCGCAGGAGCGATTCAATGCCGTGGCCAAAACTGATATAATCCTGCCTGAAGGTATAAAAGGCTTCTTTTTTCCATTCTCCGGTTTTGTCGTCCTTGACATTCCGCAGCTTGGATTCGTACATGTTTGTCTTGCATAAATCGTGGAACAGGCAGGCCGCGGCTAAATAGTATTTATCCACCTCTCCGGTCAGCAGCACCGGGGCCAGATCCACGGCATTGGCATAGACCA
>JAIRZS010000318.1 GCA_031267115.1 Treponema sp. | reverse complement strand
CTGTCAAGTATTTCCCAAACCAACCGGGTTTTGGGAAATACTTTGTTTACAGGTAACTATTCAGTCTACACTTGCCAATAAATGCCAAGTGGGGGTAGCTCGAAAAAAATGACAGTTTTCTTCGAGCGGAGGGGGTCCAAACCCCCTCGTTCAACCGGATACTGCACAAAGTCTTGACAAGACTTTGTGCGGAGTGGGGGCTTTAGCCCCCCGACTGAATAGTTACGTTTACAGTATATTCCCGTAAACCGAGAACAGGGGAAGTACAACCGCGACTACAAAAAACAGGATAACCGCGCCGATAAGGGCGATTAACGCCGGTTCGATGAGCAGCAGGAAGCGGTTCATGAGCCGGTCAATTTCTTCCTGAAAATACGAACGTACCTGGGAAAATATTTTTTCTGTCTGCCCGGAACTTTCCCCAATGGCTATCCAGCGGCCAAGGCGGGGGGGAAACAGCTTTTTCCCGTAAAACGCCCGCGAAAGATTCACGCCGTTAAGCACCTCTTCCTGTACTTCCCGTAACGCTTCCCGGTAAGCGGAATTGGAAACAACCGCCCCGGCCTCTCCAAGAGCCACCTCGACGGAAACGCCGCCGGAAGTAAGAACTTCCATGGCAAAGCTGAAGTTAAGGCTTTCCCACGCTGAAAAAAACCCGCCGATTAGGGGAAAGCGTAAAATAACGCGATCAAAATACCGGCATATTTCCGGAAAAAACCTGTTCAGTTTTTTTACGGCAGCAGCCGGGATAATCAAAAATAAAACAAGGCCCGCGAAGAAGAGCATTGCCGTTTCCAGGGCGGCGACGTTTCCGCGTATTGTTTCAGCCTGGCCGCCGCCGAAGCTGCCGAATATCGCTTCCATTTTGGGGAGTACGAAGAAAACAAGGCCGACGGTTCCCGCGATTGCGAGGAAAAGCACCAGCAGAGGGTAAGCCAGGGCCGCAGCGGTTTTTTCCCGGAGCTTTTTCCGATCCCTAAGATACGCGCCCAGCCTGGGGAAAATGCGCTCGACCGAACCAGCCTTGTACCCCACCCGGATCATGCCCCGGTAGATAGGGGGAAAGGTTTCGTTCATGGAAAATACCGCCTGGGCGAAGGAAACGCCGCTGCGGATGCGGTCAAGGATTCCCCCGGCCAGGAACGCCGCGCCGCTTTCCGCGCCTTCGCCGGCTGCGAGCAGTTCCAGCGCGTCTCTCAGGGAAAGCCCGGATTCCAGAAGCGTTTCCATCATTTCGGTGAATTCCAGAACCGCGTTTTTACTGTTGTATTTGTTCATCTTTAATCAATGATTACCTCATGTTCCACTTCGCCAAGGGTAGTAACCCCCGCCGCCGCTTTCTCAAGCCCGTCCCGCAGTAATGTACGCATGCCCCGTCCTTTAAGGTATGCCGTAAGGGCGGTAATGTTTTCCCGGCGCATGATAAGTTCCTCAAGGTCCGGGTCCGTCGTAAAAAGTTCCGTGATCAGGGTACGGCCCGAAAAACCTGTGTGGTCGCAATGCCCGCACCCTGTTCCCCGGTAAAGCGTGTCCGTACTGAATCCCGCGTGTTCAAGCACCCGCCGTTCTTCCGCCTCCGCTTTATATGTTTCCTTACAGTGGGGGCAAATTTTCCGTACAAGCCGCTGCGCCGCCGCCCCCTTGAGAACCGACGCTATCAGGTAGGGTTCGACGCCCATGTTGACAAGCCTGGGGATAACCGAGGCGCTGTCGTTGGTGTGAAGGGTAGAAAGCACCAGGTGGCCGGTCAGCGCCGAGCGCAGGGCAATTTCCGCAGTGGCCGAATCCCGGATTTCGCCGATAAGGATAACGTTCGGGTCCTGCCGCAGTACCCTTTTTAGGAGAGTATCAAAACCGAGGCCGATTTGCTCGTTTATTTGAATTTGATTTACCCCCGGTACGGTAAATTCCACCGGGTCCTCAATCGTGATAATCTTCACAGTTTCCGATACAATCTCGGAGAGCATCGCGTTCAGTGTAGTAGTCTTGCCGCTTCCGGTCGGGCCGGTCACCAGGATAAGCCCGTGGGGAAGGGAAAGGAGGCGGCGCAGCGATGCTGTCTGTTCATTACCGAACCCAAGTTCTCCAAGGGACGAGGCTGCGGCTTTCCTTCCCAAAATACGGAGGACTATTGATTCTCCTTCCGTTGTAGGCACAACGGACACGCGGAGATCCACCGGATCATCCTCAATGGCGACGGTGATACGGCCATCCTGGGGCCTGCGCCTTTCCAGAATGTTGAGGTTGGCCATTACTTTTACGCGGGTAGAAACAGCCGGAAAGCGGTCGGCCTCTATGGTCCGAATCGTACGCAGGGCCCCGTCTATACGGTAGCGTACCAGCGCCGCGTCCCGCCCCGATTCCAGGTGGATGTCCGAAGCCCCGGCCCGTATCCCCCCGATGCAGATTGAATTGACCAGATTGATCACCGGCGCGCCGCTGGCGAGCTTGTCGAGCGAAAGGCGGGAATTATCCCGATCTTCCCCTTTTTCCCGCCCGTCACGGGAGGCTCTCTCCCCCATTTTGCCGCTGAGCCAGGCCGACAGTTCCCCTGTTTCCAGCTTGATAAAGGTAATGTCCTTGCGGTGAAAGTTGGAAAGCCTGTTAATCACCCCCGGCGGCGTTTTTTTGGTAATTCCTATTGTCGCGTTTTTATCGTCTTCCCGGAGTTTGATCGCGTCCCAGGCCCCGATAAATTCCGCCGTATATTGATCCTGCCCTTCCGGAATGGGGGCAAACTGGCGCAGATTCCCGTTTTGTATGTTCATTTGCCGTACTCCGCGACAAGTGTCCGGTAATAGCGTTCAAGCCTCCGGTTCATGTCCCGGTCTTCTTCCTCGTCCATAACCAGGTAGGGAACAATGTAGATTACAATTTCCGTTTTTTCGTTTGTGTCGGCCGATTCGCCGAACAGGTTTTTGAACAGCGGAATGCTGCCCAGGCCGGGAACTTTCTTGCGCGTTTTGTCGGCGGTTTCCTTGATAAGGCCGCTCAGTACCACGGGCTTTCCGGAAGGTGTGCGTATATGGGTATTTACCACGCGCTCCGATGTGGAAGGAATCGCGGTAGAATCGCTTGAGGGGTTGTTGTTCTGTTTGGAAACCGTCGCGTTTACCGACATAGTGATCATATTGTCGCCCGACACCCAGCCGTTCAGCGCGACAATAAGGCCGGAACTGATCTCGCGGGTTACCCCGGTACGGCTCAAATTCCCCGTGTCTGCGTCTACCTCGAATTCCTGGTAACGGAAAGTATCGGTATTCTGAAAACGTATCTCCTGGCCCGAAAGCCCGTTCAGCGTAGTATCGGCGTAAACCTGGGCGAGATTCTCCCCGAGCTGGGCGCTCAGGTTCAGGGCAAACTGATAGCCGAACTGCGCGACCACGTCAAAGCTCAGGTTCATCACGTTGGAAAGGCTTCCCAGGAACGAAGCGCCCGGGGAAGCGCCTTCTTCCGCCTTGGAAGCGCCCAGGCTGCCGCCAAGCTGCGTCTCGTTGTTTTTCATGTACTCGATAACCAGAAGCTCGTAGCGTATCTGCGGTTTGGGTTTGTCAATCAGCGCCAGTTCCCTGATAAAGAGTTCCCGCTTTTCCCTCGGGCCTGTGAAAAAAAGCAGGTTGGGATACCCCGAGTCGCTTAGATCGTCTTTGGTTACCGAAGGGGGCAGGTTCTTTAAAAGCTCGTCAATTTTGATATACTTAAGTTCAACCGGATACCCTTCGTCTTTTTTATCCACCGTGCTGATATACCCGGCAAGCGCGGCAATGGTTTCCGCAGCGCCCTGAACAATAAAAGCGTTGGAATGGGGGACCACGGCGGGCGCTATGGGCAAAAGCTTCTGGGGCGCCATAGAAAGAAAATCCTCTACAGGCAGATATTTCAGCTCAAAGCGGCGGTATTCCAGGCCTTCGGCGGGCCGGTCAACAGTTTCAAGAAAATTCCTGATAGGGACTATTTCCTCGGCAGTACCGGTCAGGATAACCGTATTGGTGTTTTTATCGATTTTAAGCAGATTGTTCCCCGCGTATTCGGCAGGAAGCAGGGAAGGAAACTCCTGGGCCGGAATATGGCGCAGGGGGACTATTACCGTTTCCTTTAATTTTTTCAGCACGTCCCGGCGCTGGAGCTCCACGATGTAATAAATCCCGTTGTTAAGTACATAATCGGCGTTTCCCTGCTCCAGGATAATTCTGAGCATCCCCTCAAAATCCTTGCCGGAAAAGTAGAGATTCTCAAGGACGCTGTCGGCCTTTGTCAGCACCGAATACTCTTTTTCCCCTATCCTGAACAGTTCCGTGACAAGCTCCTGGAAACGCCCCCGGTCCGTGCTTACCGAGTAGAGATCGCCCTCCCGGACTATGCGCGGAATCCGTTCCGCCGCCCCGTTTGTTTCCCCGTTCCCGTCCGGCCGCCTCTGAATGTAGTACCACGCCTCGTCCTCGGTTAAAACAAAATCAGTTAATTTAAGCATGATAATATCAAGGGCTTTCCTGACTTCCAGGTTATCAATATCCACGCTCAGGGAGATATTCGGCAGCGGATCGTAGAGTATCGAAGTGTTGATAGCCTTCGCAAGGGCCTTGATCAGGTTTTCTATGCCGACATCCTCGGCTTTAAGGCTTACCCTGTCCCGTTCCCTGTCGTAACCGGACTGGATCCGCGAAACCCTGATAACACTGCCGTCGCGCCTGTGGTAGAGTTTGTACCCAGACAAAAACGCTTCCAGCGCGTCCGTAAAGTCCGAATCGCTAAAATGAAAAGAAGCGGTCCCGCTTACCGTCTCGTCGGGCAGGATAGAAGCCCCCGAAGCCTCCGCCAGCACCATAAGAATATCGGTGATATTCTGGTTCCTGAAATCCATGGATTTTATCTGCTGCGCCCCTGCCGCCGCGCAGACAAAAAACAGCGCCGCCCAAAACCCGGCGCGGAACAAAGCGCGGAACCCCGCGCGGGGCCGGGGCAAACAGCCCCTGTACAGCCTTGCCATAATTTTTCCTCCTCAATTTGGGACCATAACCCGGAACCATCAATCCCGGACCAGGGCCGGGCGAACAGCCGGACGCAAATCCCTTTCATCATTCGCTATATTAATAAGGGGATTCACTTGCCGTTTTGCTTTAATCGGGAGGAATTTTTTTTAAAAAATTTTAAGAAATGACAAAAACAATTGTTCTATGAGGACCCCGGCGCATAAAAACGGGGCAAAGGGGATAGGGAGGCCCGCGCCGTCCGGCCCGCGGAACAGCGGCGAAAGGGCAAGCCCCAGAACAGAGGCGGCCAGCAGGGCAGCCAGCACCCCCGGAAA
>JAIRZS010000268.1 GCA_031267115.1 Treponema sp. | reverse complement strand
CGCATTGCCAAAGGGGAATTCCGTATAGTATACTCTGGTTAAGGGGCGATACAATGGAATATCCTTTGGAATTTAAACAGTTGCTTGAAAGGTATCCCGCGCTTGAATCCTGCGGGGATGAGATCGCGGGGGCCGGGGAATTGCTGCGGAAAACCGTGGAACAGGGCGGCAAGATACTGGTCTGCGGAAACGGGGGCAGCGCCGCGGACGCGGATCATATTACCGGGGAGCTTTTAAAGTCCTTTTGCAAGAAGCGGCCCATCGATCCCCTGCTGGCAGAAAAACTCCGCGCCCTGGACAAAGAGCAGGGCGCCCGGCTTGCCGCCGCCCTGCAAGGGGGTATCCCGGCGATCAACCTGACCGGCCACACCGCGCTGACAACGGCTTTCGGCAACGATGTCGATCCCCTGTTTGCGTATGCCCAGCAGACTCTTGTTTACGGCAGCGCCGGCGATGTTTTCTGGGGGATCACCACATCGGGAAACGCGAAGAATGTCTGCCACGCCGCCCTGACGGCAAAAGCAAAGGGAATGGGCGTCCTGGGACTGACCGGCAGCCGGGGCGGCCTGCTTAGAACCCTCTGCGATATCTGCGTTACCGTCCCGGCGGAAGAAACCTACATGGTACAGGAACTGCACCTTCCCGTGTACCACGCCCTCTGCCTTTACCTTGAAGAATGTTTCTGGTAGGTCGATTATACGAAAGACATACTTTGAAATTTTTCACCGCAAAGTCGAAACATCAATCCAGAATTTTACCACGAAGTCGAAGAAGTCGAATAAGTTTTGAATGAAGGGGAGGGGTCTGACCCCGGCTTACGTTCAAAGCCAAAAAGGGAAAGAAGCTAAAGAGGTTTTTTATTCTTGTACTTCTTTTACTTTTTCGACTTTGCGGTTAAAAAATTTAGCCGCGGGGCTGCGGCAGGGATGCCGCTGTTTCCGGAAGTAATTGCCGCGAAGCGGCAATTACTCGCTATCCGCCGGCGGCGGATAGACGGAGTTTGCCGCAGGCAGGCCGGCAGGGATGCCGTTTTACAGCAGCGCAAGGGATTGAAGCGGTATCCTTTTTTGCCGCAGGCAAAAAAGATACAAGCGTAAAGCCCGGTCCCCGGCGGAGCCGGGGATGCGCCCAAAACAAAAGCTAAATATAATGGCGCAAGGTTCGGTCTTCCTGAAAGCCCGCAAGCCTTGCCAGTACGAAAGAAGAAAAACAACTAAGCATTACGTCAAGAAAAGTGCCGATCGCGATAAGGTAAAACGCCAATGGCTTTAGTATCAGGTAGCCCGCCTCGTAACTCCGGCCATAGCTCATGCACAGCAGCGCCAGTGCGGCGTAGGCCCCGTCACCGGGACGGCGGACCAGCAGGAACGATATCGCCAGCGTCTTTAGCCCGATGGAAAGCAGATCCGCCGTGGTAACTCCCAGGCTGGAATACGAATTGATAATAACGATAAACGCAGAAGCGGCGACCGCGGCGCTTCCCGCCCTGCCGAATACCGAGTAAAAGGAAAGCGTTATTACATTGGATCTCCGGCGGACGCCCAGGTTTTCTTTCGCGTGCAGCATCAGGACCGGCAGGGAAAAGTTGATGTCCCCGGAAAAGAAAGCCGCCAGCGCGGGCCCCAGGGAGCCGTACAGTACTGCCCAGGGGTTTATTTTCGGTTTGATAAAGTAGAGGAGCAGCGGGAAAACGACAAAGGCCAGGACCGCGCTGAATATCCCCAAAAGCAAAATCAGTTCCAGGAACACGCCGCTTTTCAGCGTCTCGCGGAAACGCACCGCCCAGTAAGCGGCCAGCACAATCAGTACCGGGGAAAGTATCTCGGAAAAAAAAGCCGATATGTGGTAGAAAACCCGCGACAGGGAATCTATCAGGGAAATAACCGGCCTTGAATAGTTGCGGTCATAGGAAAGCCCCAGCCCCAGAAAAAACGCGAAGATAAAAAACGGAAAGAGATACTCCCCGTCGCCCGCCAGCGCGTCAAACATATTGGAGGGAAACAGCTCCTGGAAATTCCGCGAAATTTCCAGCAGTACAACTTCGGTCTGTTCTTCTTTCGGAATGCGGATACGGCCGGGGGTAAAAATCTGTGTAACGATGATCCCCAGCGCTATCAGAAGCGCCGTAGTCCCAAGCATAAACAGCAGGGTCCGGAAAATATGCCCCCAAAACCGTTTGTCCTGCCGCAGCTCGTAAATCGCGATAACCAGGGAAAAAAACAGAACAGGGACCAGGGCGTAGCGCCCGATCCTTATAGCCATCCCCTCCAGCCAGCCCAAAACCCGCAGGACCGTCCCGTTCGCTTCGGGAAGCAGATAGCCCAGAATAATCCCAAGAACCGCGCCGATGAACAGCTTAAGCCAAATCTTCATACTGTGATGATACTTTATCCCCCCAAGGAGGGCAAGGTCCCCCTCCGGCAGACGCGGGAAGCGGCGATTCATGTTTCAGCGGGGAATTTGGGCGCATCCGCGGGCGTCCTGCCCGCGGACCGGGCTTTACGCTTGTATCTTTTTTGCCCTCGGCAAAAAAGGATACCGCTGCAATCCCTTGCGCTGCTGTAAAACGGCATCCCTGCCGGCCCGCCTGCGGCAATTACTTCCGGAAACAGCGGCATCCATGCCGCAGCCCCGCGGCTAAATTTTTTAACCGCAAAGTCGAAAAAGTAAAAGAAGTACAAGAAGGAAGGAAGACCTCTTTAACTTCTTTCCCTTTTTGGCTTTGAATGTAAGCCGGGGTCAGACCCCTCCCCTTCATTCAAAACTTATTCGACTTCTTCGACTTCGCGGTAAAATTCCACCGGAGGCCTGTATGGGGGGGTAGCGGAGAAGCGTTTTTGCCGGGGGCAAAAACCTTCGGAGCGCCGGGGGGCCGGAAGGCGGCCCCCTGCCGCAGGCAGGGGGAGAGGCGCCCGCCGCCCGGTAAGAGGCCCCCCCTTAATAGAGATTAAGTTTTTTCGATCCGATTCGATTCAAATTAAATCAAATTCGGATTACCGAAGGTAGACCTAGGGTTCGAGCTTGAGCCTTATACCGGC
>JAIRZS010000219.1 GCA_031267115.1 Treponema sp. | reverse complement strand
GCGCCCTTGGTGATATAGCCTTCAATGGCGTGGGTCAGAGCATCCATCCCGGTAGCCGCAGTGAGTCCCTTCGGCATGGAGGCCATCATGTCCGGGTCCACCACCGCCACATCGGGAATATCATGCACATCGACGCACACGAATTTGCGCCGTTTTTCCACATCGGTAATGACATAATTGATCGTAACTTCCGCAGCCGTTCCCGCCGTGGTCGGTACGGCAATGGTAAATACCGCCTTGTTTTTGGTGGGCGCTACCCCTTCCAGGCTGCGAATGTCCGCGAATTCCGGGTTGTTGTTGACAATCCCAACAGCCTTCGCGGTATCAATGGCCGAACCGCCGCCGATGGCGACGATACAGTCCGATCCGCTCGCCTTGAACGCGGCGACGCCGTTATGAACGTTTTCGATGGTCGGATTTGCCTTGAAATCGCTGAACACTTCGTAGGCGATTCCCGACTTGTCAAGGAGAGCCGTAACTTTGCCGCTTACCCCGAATTTGACCAGGTCGGGATCGGCGCAGACGAAAACTTTTTTGAATCCATGCCCTTTTATCTCGTTGGCAATTTCCCCTATCACACCCTTTCCGTGATACGAAACCGTATTCAATACAATCCTGCCCGCCATACTACACTCTCCTCTTTGACCCCTGAGGGTACAAATAATAAAATTTGAGAAGATTGTAACCTGCGCGGGCGTTTCTGTCAAGCTCTTTTTGGATAAAAATCACAAAACCCGACGATACGGAGCCTTTCAGAGGCAAAACAAACGCCTTTTCCCGCCCTCATCTATGCTGTGGAATATGAATGACACGGCTGTTTAACCGGGGCTGAAACACGCCCTGCGTAAAAATCAGAAACCAGGAAAGCAAGACAGGAAAAAGGCGGAAAAACCAGGATAGCGCTATGCTGTTTGTGAGGTTTGTGTGGTTAGTGGTTAAATTTCTTCAAATTCTATGGGTCAAGTTTAGGGCATAGCCGGGGATCGCCGGGCGGAAATTCCCGGTTCCTCTAATCCCGGGCCTTCCAATCAAGGCAATCAAGGCGCGAGGCGCGGTTCCGGAGCAGCAGGTCCGCAAGCACCAGGGCCGTCATGGCCTCTACTACCGGGACGGCGCGGGGGCAGACGCATACATCGTGGCGGCCTCTGATGGCCAGTTCCCGGACATTGCCGGAACGGTCAACGGTCTGCTGGCCTGTCGAAATTGAGGGGACGGGCTTAAAGGCTACGGTAAATTCCAGAGGCATGCCGTTGGAGATGCCTCCCAGGACGCCGCCCGCGTTATTGCTGCCGTAACCCAGCGCGGGGACGCCGGGCGGGAGGGGGGCAGCGGTACTGCCGTTTGCCGCCGGTACCGGCCTGTCGTTCTGGACGGAACCTCGGGAAGATGCGGCGACGAAACCCGCGCCGAATTCGACGCCCTTTGCCGCGCCCAGGGAAAGCATTGCCGCGGCGAGGAGGGCGTCGAGCTTGCCGAATACCGGCTCGCCGAGGCCGGGGGGAAGGCCCGTCACGGAACAGGAAACGGTTCCCCCGGCGCTGTCGCCGGACGCGCGCAGTTTTTCCAGTTCGGCAAGGGCGCGGGCGGCGGCCCCGGCGTGGGGCATACGCAGGGGGTTGCGGGCGGCCTCGTCCGGGTCAAAGCCGGCCTCGCCGGGAACAGGGGCGGCAATGCCCGCGGCCGCCTGGGTCCAGGCGCGGATGGAAACGCCGTACCCGGCAAGCAGCGCCCTGGCTACAGCGCCGGCGGCGACACGGCACAGGGTTTCCCTGCCGGAAGAACGGCCGCCCCCCCGGTGGTCCCGGAAGCCGTATTTTGCCTCCCAGGTCCAGTCGGCGTGGCCGGGACGGTAAAGGTCTTTCAGTTCCTCATAGTCCGCGGAACGGGCGGATGTATTGCGGACTATAATGGCGATGGGGGTACCCAGGGTCCTGCCCTCGAAAACGCCGGAAAGTATTTCCGGCTCGTCGGCCTCCGCGCGGGTTGTGGCCGGCCCCCCTCCTCCGGGACGGCGGCGGGCTAGTTCCCCGCGCAGCGATTCCAGCGAAAACGGAACGCCCGCCGGGCAGCCGCAGATCACGCAGCCCATCGCGGGGCCGTGGGATTCGCCGAAAGAGGTAACCGTAAAAATAGTGCCAAAAATATTGCCGGCCATTATTATTCCAGGGCATCCGTTTCTTCGAATCCGGGGGGATTGGCCCCCTGCCTGGAACAGACCAGCGACGCGGCTTTATTGGCAAAGAAGAGCGCGCTGTAGAACTCTTCTTCGCTTAAGGTTTCGAGTTTTTGGCGGCTCATCTTTCCATGCCTGAAAAGCCAGGAGAGGAAGGCGCCGTGAAAGGTGTCGCCCGCGCCGATGGTATCAACCACCGGCAGATCCACTACCGGCGCCTGTACGCGCAGTATTTCCCCGCCCGCTTTTTTGAGCAGGCCCAACGCGCCGCCGGGCCCCAGCGTGGTAAGCGCCATTCTCGGCCCCATCCCAAGCACCCTGCCCAGCGATTCTTCCAGGGCCAAACCGGGGTAGATAAAATCAAAATCCGCCTCTGAAATTTTCGCTATGTCCGCCAGGGCAAGCCATCCCTCAAAGCGCTTTATATAGCTGTCACGGTCATCGATCATGAAAGGCCGCACATTGGGGTCCAGCGAAATAACCGGCGCGTCCTCCCCGCGCCCCGCCTCCTGTCTGATAAAATACTCAATGGCCGAGGCCGCGGGTTCCATGGTCATCGCTATGGAGCCGAAGTGGATACAGCGCGCCTCTTTTGGCAGGGAGCGGGGGATATCCGCAATCTGCAGCGAACGGTCGGCGGTCCCCTCGGTATAAAAAACATATTCCGGTTCCCTGCCCTGCTCGATTTTTACAAAGCCCAATGTGGTGTTTTCTTTGGATCGGACAATAAATTCAGTGGAAACCCCGTTTATAACAAGGTGGTTTACCAGGCTCTCCCCAAAAAAATCCGTGGAAATTCTCCCCAAAAACCCTGCCGGTACTTTCTGCCGCGCAACGGCTACCACGGTATTAAAAGGGCTTCCCCCCAGGCAGGGGACATAAACCGTTTCTCCGGTTTCCGCAAGCGTCCTTTTAACCATATCAATCAGGGCCTCGCCGCAGCAAATAATCATGGGAGCCTCCTTAAAGACAGTTTAGCAGGATAAAATTGCAATGGCAACACGCAGGCATCGAAAAAGACACGCATCGAAAAAGATATTTACCGCCAAGTCGAATCGAACCAAAGGTTCGCAGTCGAAGAAGTTGAATAAGTTTTGAATGAAGGGGAGGGGTCTGACCCCGGCTTGCGTTCAAAGCCAAAAAGGGAAAGAAGTTAAAGAGGTCTTCATTCTTTACTTTTTATACTTCTTTTACTTTTTTGACTTTGCGGTAAGATAAACAGCGGTAAAATTCTTCACCACGGACCGCGCAAGGGATTGGAGGGGCGCGGAGCGTTCTTTGCGCCCGTATACGGGCGCAAAGAATGGAGCGAAGCGGAACCCCGTAAAGCCCGGTCCGCGGGCAGGACGGCCCGCGGATGCGCCCGGAAAAAGACTACCCTGTATACGAACAAGATGGCGCCGCTTCGCGCGAAACCCTCTCATATCGGACGATATTGGCAAAATTTAAATTTTTTTTAAATGCAGTTTTTTAATATTTATTCAATTAATATCGTAATTATGCATAGATACTCTAAAATTTGGCGGAATTTGGCCTTCCAATTACATAAATATTCCGCTATTCGCTGATGTTCGAAATAACCTGACTTTTCGAATGAAGTATTTTCTTGACTATTTTAGTAAATATTATTACGTTAGGGTCAAGGAAAACGGCTGCTATGTTATAGCAGGTCTTCCGGATAGCGCGCTATGAAAAAACGAAGAAAAGAAGGATGGTAATTATTCAGTCCGGCTGAACAAGGGGGTCCGGACTCCCTCCGCCCGGCAATTGCCGGCAGATGCAGGCTGAATAGTTACAAAGGACGTACAAATGACAGAGAGACATGGAAAGATTCTGGAGTCTCTTGCGGCCACCCAGCGAATCGAAGTTTCTACACTGGCGAATATCCTGGAGGTTTCCCAGGTAACGGTACGGAAGGATCTGGACCAGCTTGAAGAAATGGGGCTTATCCGCCGGGAACACGGTTTCGCGCTGTTCGGCTCTATGGATGACGTGGGCCGCCGTATGGCAATTCACTACGAAGTGAAACGGAGAATTGCCCGGGCCGCGGCGGCCCTGGTAGACGAGGGCGAGACGATTATGATCGAGTCGGGTTCCTGCTGCGCGATGCTGGCGGAAGAACTGGTCAATACGCGGAAACATGTATCCATTGTGACCAATTCGGTTTTTATTGCCAACCATATCCGGCATGCCCCCTGCTGCAGAATAATCCTCCTGGGCGGCGAGTACCAGCCTAACGCCCAGGTGATGGTAGGCGCTATAGCCCGCTACACGGCGCAGATTTTTCTGTCCGACAAGTTCTTTATCGGGACGGACGGCTTTAGCGAGAAATGCGGATTCACCGGCAAGGACCATATCCGTTCGCAGACGGTGCGGGACATGGCGGAACAGGTGGAACAGGTTATTGTTTTAACGGAATCCGAGAAATTTTTGTGCCAGGGGACGGAAAGGACAATACTGACCGAGGATGTTGCCCAGGTTTTTACGGACGACCGCATCCCGGCGGACAAGGAAGCCTTCCTGCAAAGAATGGGCGTTGTAGTTCACAAGGTGTTATCTTCAGTTTCTGAAGGAGCTTCCCCCCTTCCGCGTACAATCCGTCCGCTTCATTCCGCGCCGGCAACCGTGTCGTCACTCTAACAGCCTGCCGCGCCTAAGGTTTTTGCGTCATTTTGTGCCGCAAAAACCGCGATTTACGGGCAATGCGAACCACACCGAACTGCTAAGGAACTGTGAAGAAATAACATGACCAAATGGTCATGTTATTTCCTTATTGCGTAAGCAATTAGAATAAAATGCTGTGCATTTTATTGGAAAGCGCGGGTGTAATACCCAAGAACCCGCCTTTCGGCGGGGGAGCTTCAGGGCGAATTTTTTACCGCCACATGAATTGCGGGGTATGAAACCGCGCAGTATTGATAATTTCCTATCCAACGACAGATTTTTCAAAGAAAAATCTGATACCTCGCCCTTCAGGGCGAGGTAGTTCATTCTTGCACAGTTCCTAACGGCAGTAACCGCACCGGTTAGACAGGCCTGGTTCCGGAACTACGGTTCTGAAACCGGGCAGGGCGGCTTGAACAGCAGCTTGCCAGGCGGCCTCCCGTGGATTAGACTCAATTTAATATAAGCAAATAGAGCTTGTTCTAAAACCCGGCTGGTTTTGAACTAATATTTTATCCATCGGAGAAAACATGATCATTCAAAAACTGCACAGAAACTGGAAAATGCGCGTCATTGCCCCTGCCGGTACCCGAGGCAATACCTCCGCCCCTGCCGCCGCGGGGCAGAAAAACCCCGGCTGGCTTGGCGCGAAAGTGCCGGGTTCGGTATACAGCGATCTGCTCGCCAATAAAAAAATGCCCGACCCTTTCTGGCGGGACAACGAAGACGGGGCGCTGGCGCTCATGGAGAACGATTTTGAGTACGAGTGCAGTTTTACTGTTACCCAGGCGCTTTTAAAGGCGGACAGGGTGGTGCTTCGCTGCGAGGGGCTTGATACCCTGGCGGAGCTTTACCTGAACGGCCGGCTTGCGGGCGCGGCGGACAATATGCACCGCGTCTGGGAATTCGATGTCAAAGACAAACTGAAAAAAAATAAAAATACCCTGCGCGTTCTTTTTTACTCGCCGGTAAAATTTATCCGGGAAGCCTACAGGAAGCTCCGGACCGACGGTTCCTCCGACTGCCTTGACGGTTTCCCCCTGCTCCGCAAGGCCCACTGCATGTTCGGCTGGGACTGGGGCCCCAGGCTTCCCGACGCGGGCATCTGGCGGGACATAGAGCTGCGCGGCATTAAAACCGCCCGCATAGAGAGCGTCTACATAACACAGAAACATAGGGCCGGTTCCGTGGAACTCGGCATTAAACCCGCTGTCGAAAAAACAGGCCCCGCCGAAACCGGCTATTCGGTGATAATCACGGACCCGCAGGGAGAATCCAGGCAGTACGACAACTCGCCGGCGGCGGTGACAATTGAAAAGCCGGAACTCTGGTGGCCCAACGGCTACGGGGAGCATCCGCTCTATACCGTCACGGTAGTATTGGCGCGCGGGAACACGCCAATCGACACATGGGAAAGGCGCATAGGCCTGCGTACTATGACGGTGCGGATAAAAAAGGACAAGTGGGGGGAAAGTTTTGCGCACGAGGTAAACGGCGTACCCATATTCGCCATGGGCGCGGATTATATTCCGGAAGACAGCATACTTTCGCGGGTTACGGAAAAGCGGACCCGTAAATTGCTGGAACAGTGCGTGGCGGCCAACTTCAACGCGATCCGCGTGTGGGGCGGCGGTTACTACCCCGGCGATTTTTTCTATGATGCCTGCGACGAACTGGGCCTTGTCGTGTGGCAGGATTTCATGTTTGCCTGCGCGGTCTACGACCTGTCGGAAGAATTCGAGCAAAACATACGGGCCGAACTGATCGACAACGTTAAACGTATCCGCCACCACGCTTCTCTGGGACTTTGGTGCGGGAACAACGAAATGGAAATGTTTGTGGACCAGATGAACTGGGTAAGCACGCTCAGGCAAAAGGCGGACTATATCAAGATGTACGAATACATCTTCCCCAAAATCATCAAGGAATACGATCCGGCCGCTTTCTACTGGCCGGCAAGCCCCTCTTCCGGGGGCAGTTTCGACTTTCCCAACGATCCGGACCGGGGCGACGTCCACTATTGGGAAGTGTGGCACGGCAACAAGCCCTTTTCCGATTACAGGAATTACTACTTCCGCTACCTTTCCGAATTCGGCTTCCAGTCCTTCCCGCTTCCCAAAACCGTGGAAAGCTTTACCGAAAAAGAGGACCGTAATGTTTTTTCCTATATAATGGAAAAGCACCAGCGCAACGCCGCCGCCAACGGGAAGATAATGAACTACATGTACCAGACCTTTCTTTACCCCAACAGTTTTGAGCTTACCATTTACGCGTCCCAGCTACTCCAGGCGGAGGCCATAAAATACGGGGTGGAACATTTCCGGCGCAACCGGGGCCGCTGCATGGGGGCCGTTTACTGGCAGCTCAACGACATCTGGCCGGTGGCTTCCTGGTCATCCATCGACTACCACTTCCGCTGGAAGGCGCTCCACTACTACGCCCGGCGCTTCTTCCAGCCGCTGACCATTTCCTGCCACGAGGAAGGCGTGCTTACCCAGGACACCAATGTAAACCGCCAGCCCGGCCCCCTGGAAAAGAGCTTCCGCCTCGCGGTGGTAAACGAAACCTTTAACGACAGAAAGCTTGCCGTAAAGTGGGAGATCCGGGACAATGCCGCGAAGGTACTCAGGGAAAAAACCGTCCAGGTAAACGCGCCCGCCCTTGGCGCGGTATGGCTCGACAAGGTGGAAGTTCCCGATATCGCCATCCGCGACGAATACCTGAGCTACCACCTTCTGGACGGCGGCGCGGTCATCGCCGAAGGGTCGGTAATCTTCTCTCTGCCCAAACACTTCCGCTACCGCGATCCAAAACTGAGCTGCACGGTTAAAGGCGATACCATTACCGTCAGGGCCGCCGCCTACGCCAAAAGCGTGGAGATCCTCAACAGGAACCAGGACCTGGTGCTTTCCGACAATTACTTCGACATGGACGCCGGGGAAAAAGCGGTAAGGATAATCAGCGGAAAGCCCGGCGGGATAAAGCTCCGCAGCGTGTACGACATACGCTGACCATGCGCCAATCCCCGAAAACGGGGCGGCATGATTCGGCGAGGGGGGATTTGAACCCCCGATGTCGAGTTCCCAAAACTCGTGGCTTAACCACTGGCCTACCCGCCGTCCCTCCACCGTAGCACTTTTCGCCTCTCCGCGTCAACGCCGC
>JAIRZS010000202.1 GCA_031267115.1 Treponema sp. | reverse complement strand
CCTTTGGGGTTCAGCTTATCCACCGGCTTGCCTTCCCAGATTGAATCTTCATTCAAAGACACCAGATCCCTGTTGGCGCCGCCGTAGAGCATGGCCCCCAGCCTGCCGTTCCCAACAGGAAGCGCCTCAATCCAGTTTTCAGCCGGAACCTTGTACCAGAGCAATTTTGTTTTCGAATCAGACATTCCGTAATCCCCCTTTGCAAACATTATCCCGTTCAGTCTGTAAATTCAATTAATCCTGTGATCTTGTGCATTTGTCCCCGTATCCGGTTAACGTCTCCAAGGTCATATCGGCCCTGCCGTCGGCAAAGCCGATGGCAGGGCCGGGGCACAGCCCCGGGGTGTTGCGGGAAGAAGCGGACAAACCGTATACTGAATTTATCAGAAAAGAATGTAGCAGCCCGTTCCTGGATGCCGTAATCCCGGCGACAGGAGGGGCCTGTGGGAGGAAACATGGCCCATTGTGTGGTTTCCGGGGCGGAAGCCATTCTGGATAAAGAATTCCCCGTTTTGGACAAGGGGTTTGTACGGCTGGTAGATTATCTGGGGGGGGATGAGCGGGTAGTCCAGTCGGCCCGGGTATCCTATGGAGCGGGGACCAGAAGCCGCCGCGAAGATGCGGGATTAATTGATTACCTTTTGCGCAACCGCCACACCAGCCCCTTTGAACAGGTAATACTTACGTTCCACGTCAAACTTCCTATTTTTGTGGCCCGCCAGTGGATTCGCCACCGCACCGCCCGGGTCAACGAACTGTCCGGCCGGTATTCGATTATGAAGGACGATTTTTACCTGCCGGCGGCGGAGGATCTGGCCCTGCAGAGCAATGACAACAAACAGGGCCGCCGGGAAGACACCCTGGAACCGGAACAGGCGGATAAACTGCGTTGTGCCCTTGAACAGGCCCAGCAGGTGGCCTACCATGATTACAGTGCCCTTGTGGACCAGGGCATTGCCCGGGAACTGGCCCGGATCAACCTGCCCCTGTCCCTCTATACCGAATGGTACTGGCAGATCGATTTGCACAACCTGTTTCACTTTTTGGAACTCAGGCTGGACAGTCACGCCCAAAGGGAAATCCGGTTCTACGCCCAGGTTCTTTTGGATATTACCCGAAAGGTCGCCCCGCTCTGCTGTGAATCCTTTGAACAGTATACCTTGGGGGCAGTACATTTTTCCCGGGATGAATTTGCCGAACTTAAACGCCGGCTGGCCGGGGATGCCGGTAACCCGGACAATGATGGCGCCAGGGACACGGAAAGGGATGTCGAAGGGGGCACCTCCGGTGGCCTTCCTCTGGCAGGTAAGGCTTTGGAACGCTTTGAAACAAAATTAATTACGGGGAGGCAGTTATGAAAGAACCAATATTGGTAGTCCTGGCCGCCGGGATGGGAAGTCGCTATGGCGGCCTGAAACAGATGGATAAACTGGGTTCCAATGGGGAAGCCCTGTTGGATTACTCGGTCTTCGATGCCCTGCGGAGCGGTTTTAAGAAGATCATCTTTATCATCCGCCATGACATAGAGAAGGATTTCCGGGAGATCGTCCTGGCCCGTATGGGGAGCGCCGTTCCCTACAGCTTGGCCTTTCAGGACCTGGACAGCCTTATTCCCCCGGATATTTGGCAGGAAGTACAAAAACTGGGGCGGACCAAGCCCTGGGGTACCAGCCATGCCCTGCTCTGTGCGGCGGATCAGATCGACGCCCCCTTTGCGGTCATCAACGCCGATGATTTTTACGGCCGGGAAGCCTATACCGTCCTGGGAAACTACCTTTCCTCTTTGTCCACGGCATCAGCCGAGGCATCTGTCGATGCCTCGGCTGATGCCGCTATTGTTCCCTACCGGCTGGAACCAACCCTGAGCCCCCAAGGGTCCGTAGCCCGGGGGGTTTGCGAGGTAAAAGAGGGCTGCCTTATTTCGGTGGAGGAGCTTCTTGCCATCAAAAAAGAGGGAAATGTCATCTACAACACCAATCCTGATACAACCAAACGGGAGCTGGCCCCGGACACGCCGGTATCGATGAATTTTTGGGGCTTTCCGGAGGGGATTCTGCCGGAATTTAAAAAATATTTCGACACCTTTATTAATGCCTCGTTTAGGGACATTAAGAGCGAGTGCTACATTCCCAGGGCGGCGGATCATTTTATCAAGCAGGGAATTATCCGCATCAGGTCCCTGCCGGCAAATTCAGAATGGTTTGGCGTTACCTACAAGGACGACAAGGCCGCCGCGGTACGGCGAATCGCCGAACTTACCGCCCAGGGTGTCTATCCGGCAAGGCTCTGGTAGGGGCCTGTAAGTGGGACAACCCATAGGACTGGGGGCCGGTGGAGAATTGCGGCCGGTAGTTCCTGAAGACGCCCCCGAAATTGCGGAAATCTACAACTACTACATCAAAAACACGGTGATTACCTTTGAAGAGGATCTGGTTAACCCCCGGACAGTAGCGGAACGGATCAAAGAGATAATTCCCCGGTATCCTTGGTTTGTCTGGGAAGCGGGGGGAAAACTTGCGGGCTATGCCTATGCCCATGCCTGGAACGAGCGGACGGCCTACCGCTTTACGGCGGAGGATTCGGTCTACCTTAAACCCGGCTGGGAACGGCGAGGCATTGGCAGGCGGCTTCTGGAACGGCTGATAGAAGAACTACGGCGGCGGCAAATTCATACCTTGATGTCGGTGATCACCGTACCTAACCCGGCAAGCGTGGGGCTCCACGAAAGCCTGGCCTTCAAAAAAACCGGCCAATTCAACGCGGTCGGCTTTAAGCAGGGCCGGTGGCTCGATGTGGGCTACTGGGAACTGATTCTGGACGCCCGGGAAAGCGGACCCGCAGAGGGGGTGGATCGTTGAAGGAGCCCGTGGTTTTTTTCTGGACTGCTTTTCTGGCCTTTCTCCCTATATCGGAACTGCGGGGGGCCATTCCTTTTGCCATTGCCAACGGGATTCCCTGGTACATTGCCTGTCCCTATGCGATGATCCTGAATGCCCTGGTGGCTCCGGTCTGCTGGATTTTCCTTTCCACACTGCATAAACTGCTCCTTCCGGTAAGGATCTACGCCAATTTTTTCAACCGTTTTGTGGAGCGGGCCCGGAACAAGCTGCAGGGGGGTGTGGAAAAGTGGGGCTGGTTTGCCATTGCCATTTTTGTGGCTATCCCCCTGCCCTTCACCGGTGCCTGGACGGGAACCTTGGGGGCATGGGTTCTGGGGCTGCGAAAGGGCCGCACCCTTTTGGCGGTAATCTTGGGAGTTATCTGCGCCGGGATCATTGTTACTGCGGTGGTAAGCTTAGGAATCCGGGCCTTCGATTTGTTTATTAAACAGGTACACCTGGGGGCCTAATGAGAGGCTTCGCCTCCAAAATCCCAGCGTTCTACCCTTTTATACCCGGTAAAACGAAAGACTCAAACACTTAGCGGCTAAAATAACCTTCCCGGTATTCGCCGTTGATGCTGGGGATTTCCAAAACCGTTCCCAGTTCCAGCAAGTCAGGATTTGAGGGATCTTCGAGTTTTGAGCGGTTCGCCTCGTAAAGAATAGGCCAACGATACGGATCGCCATAGACGAGACCAGCTATTTCCCAAAAACAATCGGGGGGCCAGGCGCCCACCGTGTAGTATTTGGGGAGAACGGCATCTTGAGCAGGGCTAAGCGGCGGCGGTACAGGGACGGCCGGAGGAACGGCGGCTGGTGTTTCCACGCGGTTTATCTGGGAAGCTTGTTCCGCCGCCCCCGTGGATACCCTTGGGGCTTCCACCCCGGCCGCCTGCTGCTGGGTGGTGGCTAATTCGGCGGCGGCCTGCTGACGGGCGGCTTCCGCCTCGGCCGCTTGTTGCTGGGTGGTGGCTAATTCGGCGGCCTGCTCCCGGGCGGCTTCCACCCCGGCCGCTTGTTGCTGGGTGGGGCTTAAGGCGGCGGCGGTCTGCTGACGGGCGGCTTCCGCCTCGGTTGCTTGTTGCTGAGTGGGGACTAATGCGGTGGCGGCCTGCTGCTGGGCGGCTTCCGCCTCGGTTGCTTGTTGCTGAGTGGGGACTAATGCGGTGGTGGCTAATTCGGCAGTGGCCTGCTGGCGGGCGGTTTCCGCATCCGCTTCGGCCTTCACACGGGCGGCTTCCGCCTCGGCAGCCTGCTGTTGGGCAGCGACTAATTCGGCGGCTGCCTGTTGCCGGGCGGCTTCCGCATCCGCTTCGGCCTTTACGCGGGCGGCCTCTGCCTCGGCTGCCCGTTGCTGAGCGGCGGCTAATTCGGCGGCGGCCCGCTGCCGGGCGGTTTCTGCATCCGCTTCGGCCTTCACGCGGGCGGCTTCTGCCTCGGCTGCCCGCCGCTGAGCGGCGGCTAATTCAGCGGCTGCCCGCTGCCGGGCGGCTTCCGCATCCGCTTCGGCCTTCACGCGGGCAGCCTCTGCCTCGGCCGCCCGCCGCTGAGCGGCGGCTAATTCAGCGGCTGCCTGCTGCCGGGCGGCTTCGCCGTCTGCCTCGGCCCTCTGGTGAGCGGCCTCCGCTTCGGCCGTCTGCTGCTGAGCGGCGGCTAATTCGGCGGCTGCCTGCTCCCGGGCGGCTTCCGCATCTGCTTCAGCCTTTATGAGGGCGGCCTCGGTCTCGGCTGCTTGCTGCTGGGCGGCGGCTAATTCGGCGGCGGCCTGCTCCCGAGCGGCTTCCGCTTCCGCTTCGGCCTTCACACGGGCGGCCTCGGTCTCGGCGGCCTGCTGCTGGGCGGCGGCTAATTCAACGGCGGCCTGCTGCCAAGCAGCTTCCGCGTCCGCTTCAGCCTTTTTGCGGGCGGCCTCCGCTTCCGCCGCCTGCTGTTGAGCGGCGGTTTCGTCCGCGGACCAGTATTCCAGAATTGATGCACACCCCGACAGCGAGGCGGTCAAAATTATTACCCAGAAAATGTCGGCGGCACGCCGCAGTTTTTTTTTCATCCCTGTTTTTCCACCGGTTTACCGCTTCATCGTTAAAAACAGTGTAAATTTGTTGTTGTCCTGCGCCGATCTCCGCAGCGCGGCAATATCACTGTAGTCGGGATCGTTTTTGAAATCAAACTTCCCGGACGTGATGAGCAGCATGTCAATCGTGGTGTTCGCGTTCAGGTTGACCGTAAAGCCCACCGCAAACCGGGTGGACGGCAGTGTTTCTTCTATGGACGAGTTGGTCTGGTCGAGGCTCTTGTTCTCGGACTCGCTGATGTTGAAGGTGTAGAGGTTCAAGCCAAATCCTGCGTGCAGTGAGAACCGGTCGGGCAGCAGGGTAAATGTACCGCCAAAATCCAGCTCCGGCTTGACGTATGTTTCCTTCGCGTGGGTCTCGTAGTCGCCATAGGCCTGAATACCGCTGTCCGGCGTAAGGTAATACTCGTTGGCTCGTATATCCGCAAGCAGTTTAACCCCGATTTTTACCCGCTCGCCGATGGTCCCGCTGTAAAGGATGTAGGGCGCAATCTCCTGTTCGAGGTTGTCGTAGGTGGACACGATGGTTTCTGTCCCGCTCCCATTCACGACAATGTGGGTAATTGTTGCGCCGCTTGCCAAGTCAAAGCCGGTGAGCCGTTTTTTCAGATAGTACCCGGCGCCCGCGCTGATTTCGCTGCCCGGAATACGGTAGACGATACCAAGATCGACGCCGACTTTCGCTTCGTTAAATACCTGGGTATAACCGGAATAAAAATCAATTATACCACTGCTGCTGATATGAGGGTTATCCCCGTTCACAAACTGGTGAATGTCCATCTGGGCGGAAAGTTCCGGGATAATAAACAGGGAGTCTTTAATGGGGATGCTGGCGCCAAGGGCAAAAGAGGGTACCATAGCGTTTTCAAAGGTAAAACTCTGCGCCGTCCTGCCAACTTCCATAGTCGCGTCATCTCCCTGGGGCTGGGCAACCGTCAGTATCTGGGAAAATCCGATTTTCATGCCGATCCGCCAGAATCCCAAAAAGAGATCGAATTCGTTCCGGTTTTTCGCCTCGGCGGGCTTTCCGCCCACGGAATCGAACACGCCGGGGATTTCTGTCGCAGAGCCGTTTGCGGTATCCAGTTTTAAGCTCAGTTCACTGGGGTCCTGGTTGGTGGCGCGGGAGAAAAGGTCCTGAATGAGGCTACCACCGTAGGCGGCGCCAAGGTAGATCTGGCCCAACTTCATGCCGAATCCCAAGGTAATGCCCTGGGGGTCAAAGCCGACATAGGTGGTCATTTTGTCAAAAGTCGTGTCCCGGAACTTACCGACATCCATAAAGTTGTCAATGTCCGACCGGATAGTCCCCATTGTGGCGCGGAAGAGGCCGCTTTCCGGGTTAAAAAGGTTCGGCTCCAGCGGCGAGCCCGGGGAAGACACCCAGTAATCCTGCGCGGACAGGGAAACTGCCGCCCCAAAAACAAGGGCCGCTAATACAAGTGATTTCACGCTTTTCATCATCATGCTCCTTTCTTTCTTCAATCCGCCCACTGGTACACGATGCGGAGCGCGGGTTTATTGGTTTTTATCCAGGTTTTGATCGTTGTGAGCGAGACATCTTTCTGCGCCTTCCACACTCCGCCTTCATTAATAAGATTCCCGAGGATTCCCTGGGCGAGAGCGCCGGCATAGAAGTTAACCGTTGAAGTATAGGGGCCATCCTTGTTTTCCCCGACGGCGAGGACGGTCGCGATGGAAGGAAACCGGAATACGCCCTCGGTCAATTTCTCACCGTCATCAAAATTATCAATATCACCGGCGATTTTGACCGTTGTATTATTGACCAGTCCGCTGATACGGAAACCGGCGGCTTGATATGTGCCGTTCGTCCAATCGTTCGTGTCTCCTTTCAACGGGTCGACATCACCGATGGCGGGGTTCTCTTCTATCCAGACAAGGGGTTCGAATTCGGAACCGCCGGGGAGTTGGGGGTATTTTTTCAACAGGTGTTCTTTAATCAGGGCCGTGTCGAGGGGAAGGATGACATAGTCCGTCGACTTTTTTGCCAGCGTATAGCTCGCGTTAGCAGTAACGCTCGTTACTGCCGAGCCAAAAAGCCCAGGTGATTCAGCGCCATAATGCAAGATCAGCGCTTCGACAGACTGGGGCTCGGCATCAGCGGGCTTAGCGGCATCCTTTCGCGCCTTGTAGATTGATGCCGCCGGAAAATCCGCTTTGACCTTGTAGGTTAAGATGGTGGTAGTTCCGTCGAAGGTTACACTAGGTTCGTAAACCATAAGGCCCTCCGGCATTCCCTCTTTAAGGGCTGCGGTTTTGCCGCTGGGGGATTCGGTTGAGGGCTCCAGGATGCACGAAGCGGGGGGGGGGGGGGGGGGGCGGGGGGGGGGGGGGGGGGGGCGGGGGGGGGGCCGCGGCGCGGGGGG
>JAIRZS010000192.1 GCA_031267115.1 Treponema sp. | reverse complement strand
GTGCAGCAGCTCATCGACAGCTTCGCTTACTGCTTTAAGGTAAAAATCACCATTTTTTCATCGGGGATGGAGGAACTTTTAGTCGGGCTCCAGAATCCGGGCGCCCGGTTCTGCCAGCTGATCCAGAAAGAGCTGCACTTCCGGTACCGCTGCTGCCGCCAGGACAAGCTTATGTGCGAGCGCTGCAGGCAGAAGCACGAACGTTTGGTTTACGACTGTTACGCGGGGCTCAGGGAAGCGGTACTGCCCATCAAAATCGGGGAAACCCTTATCGGGTACGCCATGCTCGGCCAGTTCAGGACACGGAAAGAGCTGCCCGCCGAGATCTCCCGTGACTGGCTTGGCCGGGGGTTCGGCCTCGAAAACCTGAAAGCGGCCTTTCTAGAGCAGCCCTTCTTCGACCAGGCGGCCCTGGACAACATGCTCCGGCTTTTTTCCATGCTTGTCAGCTTCATCGTTACCCGGGAGTACGTCAAGGTCCGCCGGCCCGGCCTTGTGGAAAAGACCCTGCACTGGCTGGAGGACCATATATCCGAGCCCGTAAGCATGGACGACATAGCCGCCGCCATGAACCGGAGCAGGTCCACCATTTCCCACCGGATAAAACAGCAGCTTGGCCTAAGCTTCAAGCAGCTCTGCATCCTCAAGCGCATCCAGCGTTTTGAAAGCATAGCCTCCGCCGAGCCGCAAATTTCCATCCAGGAAGCCGCCGCCCGGGTAGGCTACGAGGACCCCTACTACTTCTCCCGCATATACAAGAAAGTCCGCCTTACCGCCCCGTCGCAGTACATAAAATCCCTTAAAGACACGCCCCTCGCGGGATTCCCCTGACGCATGGACAATTACGCAGCAGAGAAACGCCTCCCCTTGTAAAGAACAACTAAGGGGGGGCCTGTTACCGTGCGGGCGGTCCCAGGCGGACGCAGGCCCCGTCCGGCCCCCCTGCGCTCCATACCCGCCACCCCTCGCGGCGTGTATTCCGCTACCCCCCTCGTGGGGAAATTACCACAGGATTTACCGCAAAGTCGAAAAAGTCGAATAAGTAAAAGGAGCAGATAGGAAAGAAGTATAAAAATAGTGCCAGGCACCGTTTTTCTCGATAAAAAATTATCCAGAAATTTGGTGCCTGGCACCTGCCGCGCAAGGGATTGAAGCGGTATCCTTTTTTGCCGGAGGCAAAAAAGATACAAGCGCAAAGCCCGGTCCGGCCCGCAGGGCCGGATGCGCCCAAATTCCGTATTGAAACATGAAACTGCGGCTCTGCTTTCCCTACCCTGCTTCTGTACAAATTCGTCCGGGCGCGTTACAATAATTCAATGTGCTGGTTTTGCGGGTCACCGGTTACCGATGCCGAGCCTATAGGCCGTTCCCTCCGCTGCCCCGGCTGCGGGCGCGATCTCCGGTCCTGCCGGAACTGCCGCTCCTATCTGCCGGGGAGCCGGGCGGATTGCCGCGAGGCGCAGGCCGAACTTGTGGCCGACAAGGAGCGGGGCAACTTTTGCGACTGGTTTTCCCTGGACGCCAAATACCGGGGGAAAAGCGCCGGGGAGGGGAAGGCCAAAGACGCCGCGGCTGAAGCGCGGCGGGCCTTTGACAACCTTTTCGGCTAGATATGGATTCCCGGCCTGTTCTGTTTCTTGATTCCGGTATCGGGGGGCTTCCCTACTGCCGCCGGTTTACGGGGCGTAACCCGGACGAGCGGGTAATTTACGCCGCCGACCGCGCCAATTTCCCCTACGGCGCGAAAAGCGGGGGCGAACTTGGGGAGATACTTGCCGCCCTTGTCCGCCGTCTGGACGATTTTTTCAAGCCCAAGCTTGCGGTGCTGGCCTGTAACACCGCTTCCGTTACCGCGCTGGCCCTGCTCAGGGAGCGCTTTCCGGGCATACACTGGGTGGGGACGGTCCCGGCGGTGAAGCCTGCGGCAAACGCGAGCCTGAAACGCCATATCGGGATACTGGGTACGGCGCGGACGATTGCGGACCCCTATACGGAAAGGCTTCTCCGCCGCTGCGGGCCTGGCTGCCGGCTGACGGGGATCGCCGCGCCGGAACTTGTGGGTTTTGTGGAAAGCGGGGGTGACCGCGCCGCTATTGACGAACAGCGCGGGCAGGCGGCTCCCTATATCGACGGATTCCGCAGGGCCGGCGCCGACGCTGTTGTCCTGGGCTGCACGCATTTTGTGTTTTTGCGCGGCGCGTTCGAATCGCTTTCCGGGGCGGGAGACCCGGAAGAAGCTGTCCGTATCTTCGATTCGGTTGAGGGGGTGGCAAGCCGCGCGGAATCGCTGCTTGAAAGGCACGGTATCCGCGCCGCTGCCGGGGAAGGCGCGGCGGCCCTGCCGGGGGGAAGGCGGCAAAATCTGCTCGTGCTTACCGGGGATGAAGAGCCGGGGGAACTCTGGCGGCAAAGGGCCGCTGCCGCCGGGCTTTCCCTTATACGGATCGGGGAATTATAACCGGGGACTATAAATAAATGGAACGAGGGCTTGTGATCCGGGGTTCCCGGAATGTCTTTACGGTGCGCCTCCTTGAAGAAGGGGGGGGCGCTTTGCTTGAGTGCCGTATAAAGGGCAAGGTCCTTAAAGGGGTGGAGCGTTACTACAACCCCCTTGCCCCCGGAGATTATGTCGCGGTGGAAAAGGATCCCTCTGGGCCGGGGACGGGCCTTATCCTCGCGGTGGAGGAAAGGCGGAACCGTTTTACCCGCTTTAACCAGAAAGGGCTTGGGGCGAACCGTTCCGCGGCGTCCCAGCTTCTGGCGGCCAATGTCGATCTTGTCATCTGCGTCACGTCTCCCGCGTCCCCCCCCTTCCGGCCCCGTTTTCTGGACCGGGCGCTTGTCCAGACGGAAATTGCCGGTATTCCCGCGGTAATTGTGTGTAACAAATGGGACCTGTTTGACGGCGACATTGACACGGACGAGCGGCTTGAGGATTTTGCCCGTATCGGCTACCCGGTGCTGCGGGTAGCCGCGAAAACCGGGGAGGGCATGGAAGGACTGCGTCTCCTTGCGGCGGGAAAACTGTCGGTCCTGGTCGGGCAGTCGGGAGCGGGCAAGTCAAGTTTGATAAACGCGCTGCTTCCCGGAACAGGGGCGCGGGTGGGGGGCATTAATGAAAAGTACGACCGGGGAAACCATACCACGGCCATGTCGGTTTTGTTCGAGGGGCCGGGCATCCGGCTTATCGACACGCCGGGAATACGGCGGCTGCTTCCGGACGGCGTCACGGGCGGGGAGCTTATCCATTATATGAGGGAATTCGCGCCCCTGGCCGGAAAATGTTCCTACGGCCTTTCCTGCTCCCACCAGAGCGAGCCGGGCTGCAAGGTGCTTGAGGCGGCAGCCGCCGGAGCTATCCACGAGGATCGCTACGAAAGCTACCTGAGAATAAGGGAAGAACTTTTGGACTAGGGAACGGGCCGCGAAGCGCGCGCAAGGGATAGGAGGGGTGCGCGGGCCCGGAGGGGCTGCGCAGACCCGGCGCGAAGCGCCGGGGCCGGAGCGGGCGGGCGCCCGCGCAGCCCCGTATAGCCCGGTCGCCGCGCAGCGGCGATGCGCCCGAATACCAAATACCAATTAGAATAAGTATGAACGATAAAACACTGGCTTTGCTGGAATTTGACTCTATACGTAACGCTGTTTCGCTTTGCGCGTTAAGCGGGGAGGCGGGCCGGAAGATAAACGAATCCCTCCCGCTCTGCGACAGTAACGCTGTCGCCTCTCTCAAGCGCCTTGTGTCCGCTGTTCTTGGCCGGCTCAATTCCGGCAGCCCCGAGCCTTTGGGCGCTATTCCCGCTATTGCCCCGCTGCTCCCTGTTCTCGGCGTGGAAGGGACCGTCCTTGGCGCGGAGGAACTCTGCGCCCTGGGAATTTTCGCGGAACGGGGGGAGGCGCTCAGGGAATGGCTGCGCGGCGGGGGCGGGGCGGAAGATCAAAGCGCGCTTAGGGAGGCTACGGACGATATGCCCGGCTGCCGGGCCGTCGCCAGGGAAGTGTTCCGGGTACTGGACCGGGACGGCAAGCTCCGGGACCTTCCGGAATTCAGGGAGATAAAGAGGCGGATACAGGGCCTGGCGGCGGAACTGGAAAAGACGGTGGCGCGTTATACGGGGAGCGAGGAGAGCCGCCGTATGCTCCAGTCGGCTGTCCCCTCCCAGCGGGACGGGAGGACGGTGCTTGCGGTAAAGGCGAATTTCCGGGCGCGCATCAAAGGCATAGTCCACGAGGTTTCGGGCACGGGGCAGACTCTTTTTGTGGAGCCGGAAGACGTAGTCGAGAAGAACAACAGCATCATCATTGAACAGCGGCGCCTTGACGCCGAAATACGCCGCGTCCTCAGGGAAACAACCGCGGCGCTTTCGCCTTTCCGGGAAGACCTGGCCCTGTTCCACGAGCGGGTGTTGTTCCTGGAAACCCTCCGCGCCCGCGCCCGCTATTCCCGCGACAGCCGGGGGCATTTTGCCAAAGAGGCTGGGGAGCTTGTGCTGGTGAATGCGCGGCATCCGCTTTTGGGGAGCCGGGCGGTCCCTATCGGCTTTGCCATGGGCAGTACGGGCGTGATCATTACCGGGCCCAATACGGGCGGGAAAACCGTCGCGCTCAAGACTATCGGGCTTTTCGCCCTGATGAACCAGTTCGGCCTTGCCCTCCCCTCGGACGAGGGGACCTCGCTCCCGGTCTTTGACGGGGTCTACGCCGACATCGGGGACGAGCAGTCGCTTGCCCAGTCTCTCTCCACCTTCTCCGCCCACATAGCCGGTATCGCCTCCATCACCGCCCGCGCGACGTCCCGGTCCCTTGTACTGCTGGACGAACTCGGCTCGGGGACAGACCCCCTGGAGGGCGGCGCTATCGCCATGGCTGTCCTGGACTGGCTTGTCGAAAGGGGCTCGCGGGTCATCGTAACCACCCACCACGGGGCGCTGAAAAATTACGGCTATACCCATCCCGGCGTGGAGAACGCCTCGGTGGAATTCGACGGGCAGACCCTGTCGCCCACCTACCGGATAGCCATGGGCATCCCCGGGGAAAGCCGGGCGGTGGATATCGCGTCGCGGAACGGCCTCCCCGTCGCCATCGTTGCCGGGGCCCGCTCCTACCTGGAGGACGAGCGCGCGGACGTTTCGGCCCTGATCGCCGAGCTCAAGAGGAAACACCGGGATCTGGACGCGGCGCAGAAAGAAGCCGCGGAAACGGAAAGGAGGCTCCGCGAGGAGAGGCGCGGCGCGGACCTTAGGGAACTCAGGCTCAGGCAGAAGGAGCTTGAGATCAAGCAGGGGGGCATGGGCAAGTTCCGCCTCCTCTTGCAGGAGAGCAGGAAAAAACTTGAAAACCTGGTGCGGGAAGTAAAGGAAGGGGAACTAAGCCGGGAAAAGACCCTAAAGGTAAAAGATTTTTTGCGGGAGCTTGGAAACATGGCGGAGGCCGAAAGCTCAAGCCTTGACGCCGAGGAAAGGCTGCTCCGGGAAGACCGGAGCCGCTTCGAAGCCGGGCCGGACCGCGCTGCGGGACGGGCGGGAGAACAGGAGCCGGTCCCGGCTGCCGGCGCCCCCATAGCCCCCGGGGCCGAGGTCCTTGTCGGGGAGCGGAGACGCCGGGGCAAGGTTATCAGGGCGGAGAAAGGCGGCTGGCTTGTGGAAACAGGCTCGCTCAGGATAACCGTGGATAAAGGGGACCTTGTCCCCGCGCCGCCGGCGGAAGAAACCGGGCCCCTCATCGAGACCTCCGGGCTGCCGGGAAACGCCCGCGCCTGTTTCGAGCTTAACCTGCGCGGCATGAGGCTTGAGGAGGCGCTTGAAACGCTGCAAAAACAGGTAGACGCGGCGGTACTGTCCGGGCTGGGCGAATTCTCGGTAATCCACGGCAAGGGCGACGGCATACTCCAGAAAGGCGTACACGAGTACCTCGCGGGCCAGGCCCAGGTAGCGGACTACTACTTTTCCCGCCCGGAACTCGGCGGTTTCGGCCGCACCGAAGTAATACTAAGACGTTAGGAAAATTTTTACGGATTCGGAATTTGGGCGCGGCGGCTTTCCGCGTGGTTTCCCGCAGATGAACAACCCCGCCGCGTGACTTAGGAACTGTGCAAGAATAAAATGCACCGCATTTTCCGCACAGTTCCTTAGAAATCTTCCAGGGGGGAGTCGCTGTCCATAAGTTCCGGGAGGGTGTAAACAATAGTGCCTGACTTGCGGACCCGTATTTCGGCAAAGCCCTTGGTGACCAGGGTGTCCAGGGCTTTTTTCGCGTCTTCCATGGATATGTTCGCCTCCAGCGCCACTTCGCTGGCGGTAACTATCCCCTTGTTCTGTTTGGCCGCCCGCAGGATGACCCGCTCCACCGTTTCTTTGCGTTCGCGCACAATCCGGGAACTGCCGTCGTTGACATAACGCCAGCCGCCATGCCCCGCGCCGTGTTTACCCCCGGCGGCCCCGCTGAGCAGGGCGTTCCGTATATTCGCCTCCCTGACCTGGCCGGGCAGGGTAAAGAAATCGTAGATCGATCCCATCATCCCCAGCCCGCCGGTAAACATCCACAAGAGGCCCGTGGGAATCTTTCCCAGATAAAAACGGTGGAACCCCAGGGCGCCAAACCCGGACATCAGCCACAAAATATACGCGATACCTACGCTATACATGCCATAATAATAACAAAAAGGTAACTATTCAGTCTATACCTGCCAATAATTGCTAGGCGGGGGTAGCTCGAAAAAAATGACAGTTTTTTTCGAGCGGAGGGGGTCCAACGGACTTGCAGAGCAAGTCCGACCCCTCGTTCAACCGGATATGGCAAAAAGTCTTGACAAGACTTTTTGCGGAGTGGGGGCTTTAGCCCCCCGACTGAATAATTACACA
>JAIRZS010000191.1 GCA_031267115.1 Treponema sp. | reverse complement strand
CTCCGGTCCGCCCAGTCCCGGAGTTTGCGGGAGGCCCAGTGGCAGACGAGGAGTCTCAGCCGGTTGTAGGCCGACAGGTCGTCGTCCAGGACCGCTTCCGAAAGGATAATCTGAATTATGTTATTTTCGGGATCGTCGGGGAGCGTAGCTATCCACCGGGACAGGGGTACGCCGTTTTTGTCGCGGATGTACGCCTCCACGGCCCCCTGTAGCGCGCGGGCCTGGGCCGTGCCTTTTTTGTACTGGCTTTTTCGCCCGGCGATTTTCCAGCCTCCCAGGGCGGAGGCATAGTATTCCGCCGCGGATTCGGCTTCGTCCGCGGCCAGAACAGCCACAAAAGACGGGTTCTCCAGATAGCGTACCAGAAGCGGGTAAAATTCCTTCCCGGTACCCAGAATGCCCGCTATTGCCAGGACGACCTGGTCCCCTAAATAAGGAGGAGGGTCCTTTTGCCGGAGTATGTCCATAAGCAGCGGAATGGAGTTGGGCGACCGGTAAATCTCAAAGGCTTCTACTCCCATGATCTTCAGGCGGGGATTGTCCGTGCCGCCGATTATCTCCTCGATCCGGGGCCGGAAGGCGTCGTCCTTGATCCGGGCCAGGGCGATCATCGACTCCCCGGCAAGCATATAATCGCCGGAAAGGGCGGCTTCCCGCAGCACCGGTATGGCCGCGGAACATTGGTGATTCCCCAGAATACGGGCGGATATATAGGCGGTAGTATAGGGGTTATTGATAATATCAAAGATCAGCGCCCTTTCGGTGTCTTCGCCCAGGGTATTCAGGGTTTCCAGGGCGCGTATGGATTCGGAGCGTATGGATAGCCGGGGCGATTTTGTCCGGTCAAGCAGGCCCTTTATCGAAAGCCGCGAGGGCGTGTTGTGCAAAGCCCCCAGCAGCGCCTCTTCTTCCTCGGTATCCCTGGATTTGTCGAGGCGGTCCAGCAGGGTAATGGCCTTAAGGTCCCGGTAGGAAAACATTACTTCCAGGGCGCCCTTGAAGGGCAGCGAGCCCAGGGGCGACAATTTTCTCTGGAGAAACAGGATTAGCACCGTGATAGCGATAAGCAGCCCGAAGAGGAACTTGAAGGCGAGAAAATGGGAAAATCCCAGCCCGGTAAACATATCCAGAAAAATCCCGGCCAGAAACGATCCGCCCGCGCCGGCGACGCCGAATACAAAAAAGTACAGTATCCCCATGTCGAGCATGAGTTCCCGGGGGATAAGGGCGAGAAAATAGGTTTGGGCTATTCCCTCGGCGCCGAGGAAACCGAAATTCAGCATAAAAAAGAGAAAGGTAAGAAACAGTACCGCGGAAGTGGAATTGTCTATGCCGCTTAAAGGGAATAGGACGATAGGGATCATGCCGATAAGCCCCAGGATGCTGCAGCAAATGTATATGGGTTTAACCCCGATTCTGTCTACCAGAAACTTGATGAGAAGGCCGGCCATCAAATTTCCCAGGCCGCCGAAAACCGAATAGAGCGAGACCATGCCGTCGCTCTGGTTGAACACTTCGCGCGCGTAAACCGTGATAAAGGCCCGGGCGACGCCCGACACCAGCGCGACCAGCATCAATACTATGACAAAGCCCTTGGTGGATTGCCGGGAAAACGCCTCCTTGAAAATCCCGATAAAGCTGACGCTCTTTTCCCCTTCTTCTGCGGGGGGTTCGGGGATTTTGCCTACCAGGACGCCGCTGAATACCCCGCCCGCGATACCGGCGCCGAAAAGGACAGCGTATAAAAAAAGCGGCGGGTTCCGCCCCAGGATGATGGCAATGGCAAAACTGGCAAACATGCCTACCGCGCTGTTGATAATCTGGATCTGGGTCATATAACTGCCCCGGTCCGGTCCCGAGGCCAGGGCGCTGAGAACCGGATTGTTGGCAATCATCCCGATTCCGCGGGTGGTATGGAAAATTAAAACGCCGAGGAGAACAAGAAACAGGGCGAAGCCGGTATCCCCCCGCGCGGCGTACAGGGGGACAAACAAAAGGGGGGTCATTCCCAGCGCCCGGAGTATCCAGGCGGAAGAGTATATTTTTATGATGGAAATTTTTTTTGAAAGCATCTTTCCCAGGGGAAGGAAAAAAAAGGCTACATAAACAAGGGCGTTAATGCTGCCGATAACCGTGGAAGACGCGTTAAGCCGCATAGCCATGAGGATGATGATGCTTCCGACCAGGAACTGCCAGGAAAAGGAATTAAAAACGTTGAATAAATTGTACAGGTCCCGGGCTTTACCGAGATGATATGGAGAAAGCGGCTTACCCATATTATACGCTAAATTTTAGTGTTTCCGGGGGCAAATTACAAGGCACAGCAATTCTTTGGTGTCCTTTCACCGGCCGACCGGTGAAAGGCCCCTTTTTTTAGATAAAAATTTATCCAGAAATTTGGTGCCTGGCACCTTTCAGGGTTTCAGCTAAGTCAAAGAAGTCGAATAAGTTTAATAAGTTCACAAAACCTCCCTTCTTTCCTTCTTTCTTGTACTTCTTTGACTTTTTCGACTTTGCGGTAAAAAATAGCGGTAAAATTTTTCACTACGGGATGCGCAAGGGATTGAAGCGGTATCCTTTTTTGCCGGAGGCAAAAAAGATACAAGCGTAAAGCCCGGTCCGCGGGCCGTCCTGCCCTACGGGCAGGTTGGCGCGCGGATGCGCCCAAAACCAAAATGGTAAGATGAAAATTTCCATGGGGTTTCCGCA
>JAIRZS010000190.1 GCA_031267115.1 Treponema sp. | reverse complement strand
ACTTATTCGACTTCGTGGTAAAAAATTTAGCCGTAAAGTCTCATTTGGCGTGTTCGATAAGCGTGGACACGGTGACTACGCTGTAGCCGCCGCGGATAAGGGCGTCGAAAAGCACGCCGAGGCGGTTGTAAAGGTAGTCCTGCCGGCCGCCGGGGAGCAGGCCCAGGCGTATGGGTATTACCGATCCCGGCTTCTTTGTGTCCATGATCCGGTCGATCATTTCGCTTGCGGAGTACTGTATCAGGGCGCGGCCTGCGGCGGCGTCGCGGGTAACCCAGTCCATGGGGTCTACGTCCCGGCCTATGGTTTTATACCCGGCTTTCGCGGCGGCGGCGACATATTCCGAGGACAGGGCGAAGTAGGGGGGATGCCAGAGCAGGGCAAGTTCCCGGCCTGTGGCGCCGTAGAATTCATCTTCGTTCCGGGCAAGGCCCCGGCTGATGAAGTCGACGTTTATCTGGTAGCGGGAATCGGAAAGGTCGATGGGGACAAAAAACATGGACGCCGTTTCGTGGCCGCCGTCAACAATATCGCGCACGGCGCCGGGAAAGCGGCGTATGAATTCCCCGTTTACAAAAAAAGTGGCCTTTATGCCGTAGCGGCGCAGTGTTTCCAGAACCTGGGGAACCCCCGTGGCGTCGTCGTACAAATCGAAACATACGGCCAGTTCGTTCCCCCCGCCGCGGACGTTCGCGGAAAGGGCGCCGGCTTCCTCACCGGAGCCGGTATACGACACGCGGCGCAGCAGGGGGGAAGTGCCCGCGGCGGTCGTGTTGCGGATCATCGGCAGGTTTTCGTAGGGGCCGGAATTCTGCTGTTCCAGGTATACCCGGTAACGGCCCGAAACCTGGGAACGCTCGCGCAGCGCGGGCCGCGCGATTTCCGTCCAGGGGCCTGAGCCGTCGGTGACAAACCACATGCCCCCGGCATTGGCGGCAATGCGGCCGGTCTTTTCCTCGTAGCCGTAGAATTCCGCGGAGGAAAGGCAGAGCAGCGCGCGGGAAAGTTCCGCCCCGCTTCCGTCCAGGGTGATCTTGATGCGCTCAAGCCGCGAGCTGTCCCCCATGACAAGGTCCCCGTCCGCAAGCCAGAGGCAGTCCCATACGGGCCTGTTTGAAATGGTCCTGATCTGCCTCCAGTTCGCGTAATCGTAAAGCACGCAGCCCTGTTCCCCCCAGAAAACCGCCTTGCCGCCGTCTTCCGACAGCGCCCCCGCCGGCCCCGGAGGCGCGTCAAGCAGTTTAAACGCCATCCCGCCGGCGGCTGTGTTGAGCCTGTAGGCAATCGCGGTTTTCCCGTCCGCGCCGGGAGGCACGGCCGCCAGTACGGTAAGCGCCCCGCCGGAAGACCACAGGACGCTGACATTGTAGGTAGAACGGGGCAGCATCAGATAGGGCAGGGACACGACTCTGTCGCTGTTGTAGTCGTCAAGCCCAAGGGGGAAGTAGAAAATATTCCTGCCCCCTTTCGAGAACAGTATGGAACGGAAGTCCGGGGCTATCCAAAAGGCGTCAAAACCGGGATCGAACTCGAAAGGTATTTTTCCCGCTACGGCCCCTATCTCAAGAAAATCGGAGTAGATTGAGCGGGCAAAAAGATCCGGCCCCCGGACCCGGTACACGGTGGACCCTTTGATGTAAAAAAAATCCCCGGCATTGCTCCAGTACATCGAGTTTGTGTTCCCGTCCCCGATAAGGCGGTAGCGCTCGTCTACCGGATAGGCGGAGGATGAGACGGCACCAAGGCTGTGGTAGTAGAGCTTCCCCTCCTTGGTATAGACAAAGACCCTGGAGTCAGGGCTCCAGCAGGCCGGGAAGGCCGTATCGGGCCGTTCGATGCTGTTTGTGATTACGGTCCTTATGCCGGAGACCGTGTCGATAAGGACGAGGTCGCCGTAAGCCGAAGTGACCGGGTCTACCACGAGGAGCCACTTCCCGTCGGAGGAAGCCGCCGCGCCGTCAATGCGGCCCCCCAGGACCGGGGCGCCTTCGGTAAATGCCGGGAAACCGGTGATGCCCCGGGGAAGGCCGCCTGTCAGCGGGAGCCGCAGCGCCCCAAAGGTATTGCGTACCTGGAGCGACCGGCCGTTTTCCATGATCTCGATTTTTTCCGGAAAGACGGTCAGCTGCTGGAGCGAAAGGTCCGTCAGGCGGGAAAGCACCAGGGCGCTCTGGAACCGGCCGCCCCCGGTGTCCGCCTCGGCTGTAAAGAGCAGCCGGTTATCGCCGGAAAGGTCGAGGCCGGAAAAATTGAGCCTGGCAAAAACAGGGGGGCGGAGCAGGACGATAAGGGCGGTAACGGTTAAGGCCGTGATGAAGGGGGACGGGCGCTCAGGGCTTTTGCGCGATGAATTCATCAAGCTCCTTCTCCATTTTGATAAGTTCCTCTTCGAGGAAATTTATCTTCCGTATGGAAAGTTCCGCTTTTTTGTTCCATAACTGGTCGCAGGCATTATCCAGCACCCGGCTGAAATTCGAAGGCACAAATGTCTGACCGGAAGGCCTGTCGGCAAAATTCATCACGGCGAAATTAACGTCCCTGGTTAAGGTTTATGTCCGGGATTTCCACGGCAATATCTGCGGGGCTGCTTTCCGAATCCAGCGCCTTGATAAGAGTTGCCGCGGCAATAAAGGCAATTAAAACAAAAACAAGCTTGCGCATGATTCCTCCCGGAAGTTTTTTTATATAGATGCCGTTATTATCGATGAGGCCTTTGCAAAACTGAAATTCTGCAAAGGCTTTTTTACCCCTCAGATGCCACTAAGTTTACAACCCGGAATTAAGAAAATCAAGGGGATTTACCGCTTTTCCGTTTTTATACACGGCAAAGTGGAGGTGCGGACCGGTACTGTAGCCGGTACTCCCCACTTCCCCGATTTTGGCCCCCTGGGAGACATAGGTTCCCTGGGAAACAGAAGTCGCGCTCAGATGCGCGTACAGGGTCTGGAAATTATTACTGTGGCTCATAATAATAAATTTCCCATAGGTAGAGTTGTACCCTACCGTGGCTACCCGCCCGTCCATGGAAGCCTTGATCACGGTACCAGTGGGGGCCGCCAGATCGAGGGCGGCATGGTAGCGCCTTACTCCGGTAAAGGGATCGTTCCTCCAGCCAAAGGGGGAACTGAGCCTCCCCCGTATCGGGTATTTGAAAAATTCACCCAGGGCAAGCTTGAGATCCTCTGTTTTCATCCGGGCGCCCGGGATAAAGAGTACGGTTCCGGGGCTGATATCATCGGTTTCGACATCGTTGGCGTCCAGAATCGCCGTAAGGGGGACCCCCATGGAGCCTGAAATTTTAAGGAGGCTGTCTCCCCGTTTTACCGTATAGGGAATGCCGTCCATGTTGGGGATCTTGATTTCCTGGCCTTCGTAGAGCTTTTTCGCGTTGGACATCCCGTTGGAGGCAATAACAGCGTCCATGCTGATGGCGTGATCCTGGGCTATCTTGTAAACCGAATCTCCCCTTTTTACCCGGTAGCTCTGCCACTTAAATGTCTCCATCATGTCCAGGGGGATTTCCTCGCCGTCCTGGCCCTGCCCTCTATCCGGAACGAGTCCCGCGTAGGAGATCATATCGCGTTCAAAGAGCGTGTCTTCCGGGGCCTTGATTAAGGGGGGGAGATCGGGAATATCGGCGGCCCAGGGCCAGTCGGCGGCAAAGAGGAAGTACGCGGCCGTTAAAAGCAACGCCAGAAGGGGAAGTATCTGTCTGAGGAAGATCTTTGCCGGAGACGCGGGCTTTGCCGCGGCCTTTTTCGGGGCGGCTTTTTCCCGCAGGAACGCGAATTTTTTTGGAAGGGAAACCTTCTCTTTCCCCTCCGGGGGGGCGGGTTCTTCCCTGCCGCCCGGTACGGCTTCCTTTTTTTCAAGGAAAGCCCTGAAATATCCGGGGAGGCGCCAAAGGGCGGCCCGGTTTTTTTTCCGGCGGGGGCGTTTCTTTTGGGCCGGATGCTGCTTGATCTGATCGATCCGGTATATCCGCGCATGGCCGGAAGAATATTTGCGGCGTTCAACATGCTGGGCGGCAATTACATCTAACATAACTATCCTCGAAATGTTGGCGAAGTGCCGGCTCTTGCAAACGCAGCCCTGGTTAAAAGGCAAAAAAACCGCCGGTCTGTCGATTTTCCGGGGTTTTACGCGCGAAGCGCGGTATACTCCTAGTATGGTTTATCGACACAACCGGCCCTTAGCATTATACTTCTTTTAATGGAAAAAGACGCCGTCCGCGCCGGAAGGGCGATCCTGCTTGCCCTTCTTGTAGCCGTTTTGATGAAGTTTTTCCTCTTTGATTTTTTAATTGCCAGCGGCCAGTCCATGCAGCCGGCTATCAGGAACGGGACCGTGCTTGTAATAAACCGCCTGGCCTACGGGTTCCGCCTTCCCGGAACGGGGAAGTACCTGCTGCGCTGGTCCCTGCCGAAAACCGGGGACGTGGTGGTATTTTTCACCCCCCAGGGAAGCATAGCGGTAAAACGCTGCGCGGAGCTGCCGGAACCGCCGCTTGAATCGAAACAGGGCATTCCCCCGCGCTTCATCGCCCTGGGCGACAACAGCCTGGACTCTTACGATTCCCGTTCTTACGGGCCGGTACCGGCGGACAGAATTGTAGGGAAAGTAATAGGTGTTAAATGAACGGGCGCCCTGAATATGAATCCGAATCCGGAAAAAAAACGCGGAACAACTCCCGTTTCCGCCTTTTCGCGGTGATCTTCGGGCTGCTGGCCGCTATAGTGCTGGGGCGCTATGCCTTTGTCATGTTTAACCCCCCCTCGCCCGATAAGATAAACCCTCCACGGCCTTTCCGGGAGCGGGGTTCGATTATGGACCGGAACGGCCGTACCCTGGCCCTGCAAACCCGGCTGGGGAACGTGACGGTCTGGAAACCGGACGTGAGGAACCCCGTCGCGGTAAGCCGGGAGCTGGCTCCCATACTCCGCATGACCAGCGATGAGATTCTCGAAAGGATAGACGCTTCCCGCGCCGACTTCCTGTATCTGAAAAAACAGGTGGAACAGCCCGAGATACGGGAAATTGAAGCAGCCATGGAAGGGGGCGAGCTTTCCGGCATCGGGATCGAGCATATTACGGGCAGGATCTACCCGGAGGGGCGGATAGCCGGCCAGATTGTCGGCTTTGTGGGGGACGAGTACAACGGCCTGGGCGGCATTGAATACGCGTTTGAGAAGGAGCTTGCCCCGGAGGATTCCAACGGCGGCCAGGTGATCCTTACGATAGACGCGAACGTTCAGTATATTCTGGAGGATATAGGCCGGCGCCTCTACACCGAGCACCAGGCCGAAGCGGTAATGCTCATGGCTATGGACCCGAGAAACGGGGAGATTCTGGGATCCGCCTCCCTGCCGGATTTTGACCCGAACGACATCCGCAGCTCCGATGCAAAGTCCCGCATGGACAGGCCGGCAATCTGGGCCTACGAACCCGGCTCCGTCTTCAAGGTTTACTCCCTGGCCGCCCTGATGGATTCCTGGGGCAGCAATGAGAATCCTGTTTTTTTCTGCAACGGCCATTACGAGCGGATAACCGGCCGGGGGGAACGGATAGTGATCAACTGCCTCGCGAGCCACGGCCGGGTTACGGCCAGGGACATTATCGCCTACTCCTGTAACGCCGGCGCCGCCTATGCTTCGGATCATGTGGATATCCCAGGCTTTTACGACAGCCTGAGGGCCTTCGGCTTCGGTTCACGCACCGGCGCGGGGAATCCCGGCGAGACTGCCGGCATCCTGAACGGCACGGACCGCTGGTCCGAGCGGTCCAAGCCCACCATCGCCATAGGCCAGGAAATTTCCGTCTCCGCCCTGCAAATGCTCCAGGCCGCCACCGCCATTGCCAATGACGGGGTCCTGGTCCCGCCGAAAATCGTCTCCCGCATCGTAAGCTGGAACGGCAAGACCGTGCGCAATTACGAGTCCGGCCCGGCCCGCCGCATCCTGTCCGCCGAAACCGCCCGGAACATGCGGTCCTACATGGTCGACGTCACTTCCGAGGCGGGTACGGGCTGGCGGGCCAGCGTGGGGGATCTGTCGCTCGCGGTCAAGACCGGCACCGCCCAGGTTCCCGACGCCCGTACCGGCCGGTATTCGGAGACGGATTATATCGCGAGCTGCATCGCCCTGCTTCCCGCGGAATCCCCCTCGCTGGTCCTGTACCTGGTCATCGTGCGGCCCAAGGGCGAGTACCTCGGCGGCCGCATCGCCGCCCCGCCGGTACGGGAAGCAGCGGAAGCCCTGGCGGACTATCTGGGCATTCTCCGGGGGAGGAACGTCCAGGTGGATCACCCGGGGAATATCGTGCTCCCCCCCATAGACATACCCAGGATAGACACCTGGCTGCCGGATTTTACCGGCTATTCCAAGCGGCAGATACTGCCCTTGCTGCTGCGGGACGACCTCGTTATCGAGATGGAAGGCGACGGCTGGGTAAGGAGGCAGTACCCGCCCCCGGGAACGCCGCTCCAGCGGGGGATGGTAATCCGCCTGGAACTGGAATAACATGAGTTCGATGGAAAATATCAGGGGCCGCGAATGAACGCTAATTTTCGCGAATTATTCTGATAGATTAGCGGTAATTCGCGTAATTCGCGGACTTTTTTCCCTTTGCCGAACTCATCTCACTCTACTTTGAACCTGGAAATTTCAACAGCCAGGGCGTTAATATGATCCTTGTTTACCGCGCTGATTTCGTTGACCCTGCTTACCGCGGTGTTAATCTCGCCCGTCCCGGCGTCCATTTCGTTCATGCTCTCGCTGATCTCCCGGGTTACCGCCGCCAGGTTTTTGCTTTCTTCGATAACTTCGCGGCTCCCGTCAAGCATTTCCGCCGAATGTTTTTTAACTTTATCCGTCAGCTCGTTCAGCTTGCCAATAGCTTCGAGAATCTGCTGGCTTCCAATCCCCTGTTCTTCCATAGAGGCGCGGACCTGGGCTTCCTGATCGGAAACAGTTTGTATCTGGTCATTAATAGCCTGGAATTTTTCCAGCACCGCGTTGGTGGATCTGGTAATCAGGTCAATGTGGCTTTTAATTTTCTTTAAGACAGCGGAAATAGTTTTGGACTGGTTACTGGAATTTTCCGCCAGCTTGCGGATCTCGTCGGCGACAACGGCGAAACCCCTCCCCGCTTCTCCGGCGTGGGCGGCTTCTATGGCGGCGTTCATGGAAAGCAGATTTGTCTGGCTTGCGATAGTCTGCATCAGGGAGTTGATCTGCAAAAGGCCTTCGGATTCTTTGGATATCTCCTGTATATCCTGGGACACTACCTGGAGGCCCTGGCGGCCCTCCTCAGCGGCAACGGTAAGCCCGTTTACATTTTCCGTATTGCGAATCAAAGTCTGGGTAACGCTGCCGATATTGGCCAGCATCTGTTCAATAGCCGACGACGACTGGGAAACGCTGGAAGTCTGTTCTTCCACGCTGACATTGAGCTTTTCGATATTGACCGTAACCTGCGTCATAATAGCGTCGGTTTCGGTTACCGACGCCGACTGATTAACGGTCTTTCCCTTAATATCCTGGATATTCGAGGTTATCTGCTTGACCGACACGGCGGTCTGGTCCATGTTTGCCGCCAGCTCGTTCCCTATGTCGAAAAGATTCATGGTCTGGCTTTTTATGGCTATTACCAGGTTCATTATTTTGTCCATAGTGGTATTGAAGCAGCCGGCCAGCTCCCCGATTTCGTCTTTCCGCGCCAGATCGATCCGCCTGGTCAGGTCCCCCTCGCCGGAGGCAATTTCCCTTAGTATGCCGTCAATACTCTTGAGGGGGCCGAAAATCATTCTGATAAAGACAAGCATAATAACAAGGCCCAGAATCAGAAAAACCGCCCCCAGCAGGATCTGGCGGATAATTGCCATCCTGGTATTGTGTATAAACTGTTCGGCATCAAAGTCGCAGCCTATAATCCCCACCATGTTTCCGGAAGAAGTTATGATAGGGGCGTAAATCGACGCTATCCAGCCCCAGTCGGCCTGGTGCGCCGGCTTGGCGGCGGCTATGGCCCTGGTTTCCCAGCAGCGCGCGAAAGCCTCGTCGTAATTGCCCGCATCGTCCTCGTCCCCCAGGTAGGAAAAACCATCGGCCCCCACAGGCGCGCTTCCGTCAATAACAAACATATAGATATCGCCCCGGACCGGCGCCATAGTGTAAAGGTAAAACGCGCTGGAATTGTCCTTCAGGTTGTAGAGGACGGCCCGGGTCTCCACGTAGTAAGGATCTTCCATATCGGGATTCTTCAGCAGGGCTTCAAAACGGTCCCCGTCAATATAGGCCGACGCCCTCTTGATTATGGCTATCCCCTGGTCGGCAAAAATTTCAGAAGCCATATTTATAGAAGAATTAATTGAAACAAAGGAAATAACCGCGCAAAGCAGCGCAATAAAAACAACAAAAAGCAGGCTAAAGCGAAACTTAAGGGAATGGGATAATTTCATTTTTTTTCCTTAAAGCCGTATATTGCCCCGGCGGAACCGGCAGTGTATTGCTTCAGTAGTATGCGTTTTCTCCTGCTGTTTTGCAAGGGGCCGTAATCTGTGTTTGGGCGCATCCGGCCCTCCGGGCCGGACCGGGCTTTACGCTTGTATCTTTTTTGCCTCCGGCAAAAAAGGATACCGCTTCAATCCCTTGCGC
>JAIRZS010000158.1 GCA_031267115.1 Treponema sp. | reverse complement strand
CCTTAGGCGGACAAAACGCGAACCCGTTGAAAAGACGGTATATTCCGTTACTGTTTACGTTACTGTTCCGTAAACCTTTCCAAACAATCCACAAACAGAGTATATTTACTTTGGGAGGTAACCATGGCAGCAACGGAAACAATAGGCGCGGGCTTGACTTTCGAGAAAGTCTGGGCAGCCTTATTATGGAAAACAGAGAGCAAATGAAGGCCACCGATGAACGAATAAAGGCCGGCAACGAAGAATTAAGGGCCAGTATAAAGGTCGTAAACGAACAGATCGGGAAGCTCGGCAACCGTTTTGGCGAAATGGTTGAGTATATGGTCGAGCCGAATCTGGTGGCAAAATTCAAGGAATTGGGATTCACGTTTGAAAGGAGTCATCAGAACACCATCATCAGGGACCAGGAAGACCGTATCATCGCCGAAATTGACGTTTTTCTGGAAAACGGGGACCGGACGATGGTTGTTGAAACCAAAGCGAAACCCAGAGATGCCGATATAGACGAGCACATTGAGCGCATGGAAAAATTGCGCCGTTACGCGGATTCGCATAATGACAAGCGGAAATACCTGGGGGCCGTGGCGGGTGTGGTATTTGTGGAGAGCGAGAAGACCTACGCCCTGAGAAAGGGGTTATATGTGATAGAGCCGTCCGGCGACACTTTCAACATCATTGAGCCTGGGGGCGATTGTTATCCCCGGGAGTGGTGAAAATTCCTATGTGTTTGCCTTGCCCGGCGACTTTCAAAACTTTACAGAACAGCGGTTCAAAGTTATACTTCCCTCATGCCGCTTTCATCTTTTCATCCCCTGGTACGTTCATGGTTTGCCGCCGCTTACGGCAAAGCGACCGAGGTACAGGAGGCGGCGTGGCCGCTGATTGCCCGGGGAGAAAACGTGCTGGCTATTGCGCCCACCGGAAGCGGCAAGACCCTTACCGCTTTTCTGGCCGCGATTTCCCGTTTTATTGACGGAACCTACAATGCCGCGGAACTTGCCGTCCTCTATGTGTCCCCCCTCAAAGCCCTGAACGAAGATATCAGGCGGAATATTCTGGAGCCCCTCCGGTCCCTGAAAGAACACTTTAAGGAGGTCGGGGAAGCCTTTCCCGGTATAAGAGTGGAAACTCGTTCCGGCGATACCCCCGAATCCCAAAGACGGCGTTTTCTTGTCTCGCCGCCGTCCGTGCTGGCGGTAACGCCGGAAAGCCTGGCAATACTGCTGCTCAACCCACGGGGAAGAGAAGCGCTGTCAAAGGTAAAGTACCTTATCCTTGACGAAATCCATTCCGTGCTTGCGGGTAAACGCGGCGCTTTCCTTTCCTGCCAGATTGACCGGCTTGCCCTTATCGCGGGGGAATTCCAGCGGACCGCGCTTTCCGCCACCGTCAGACCGGAAAGCGCGGCGGCGGAATTCGCGGGTGGCCTAGGGCGCACGGTACGGATCGTGTCGCCCAAAATCAAAAAGCGGATAGAATTACAGGTGGATTTTCCGCCCGGACCGCCTGCTTGGGCCGGACAGGACGCGGAGCCCTCCCACTATGGAGAGCGTTACGCCGCCCTGGTAGAAACGGTGCTGGAACGCCTCGGCTTTGACGGGGAACGCTGCCGCCGCACCGTCCTGGTGTTTACCAGTTCCCGGCAGCGGGCGGAGCGCATAGCCCTGCTCGTCAACAAGCGCGCCGGGGAACTGGCGGAACAAAAAGCGGCTTCCACCCCCCTTAGTCCGCCGCTTCCCGAACCAATCGCCTTTGCCCATCATGGTTCCCTTTCACGGGAAGTACGGCGCGTAGTGGAAGAGCGTCTCGCGGAAGGCCGGATTTCCTGTGTGGCCGCGACCGGTTCCCTGGAATTGGGCATAGACATAGGCGGCGTGGACGAGGTTATCCTGGCGGGAAGTCCCGGTTCCGCCGCGGCGGCCTTGCAGCGGATAGGCCGTTCAGGGCACGGGGTGGGCCGTGTCTCCCGTGGGCTCATCGTTCCTTTTTACGGGATGGAACTGATTATGGCGGCGGCCCTTGCCGGGGCGGTGGAGGAGCGGGAAATCGAGGAAAGTTTTCCTGTCGAGAATCCTCTGGATATTCTTGCCCAGGTAATTTTGGAATTATGCGCGGAAAAAAATTGGCACACCGGTGAACTCTATAAAACCCTTCGCGGTTTTTATGTTTTTAAAACGCTTCCCCGATCTTCTTTTGACGCGGTAATACTGATGCTGTCGGGGTATTACGGGGAAAACCGTATCCGGGAACTCAAAGGGCGGCTCTATTTTGATCGCCTGAGCGGAGAGATTCAGGCGGCGGACGGCCTTCTGCGGACGCTTTACACCGCCGGCGGGGTAATAGCGAACCGGGGGTATTTTTCCCTGCGTCTCGGAGACGGGACAAAAATCGGCGAACTGGATGAGGAATTTGTCTGGGAGCGGCGCATCGGGGACAGCTTCGAATTCGGTTCCCGGCCCTGGACCATCAGCGCCATAGGCAGCGAGGCGGTAACGGTAATCCCGTCGGGAAAGCCCTCGGAATTTGCCCCTTTTTACCGTGCCGAGGCGGTGTTCCGGAGTCCTGTACTGTCAAGGCGTATTCTGGAACTGTTTTCCCTTTTTAACGACAGGAAGACGGTCGATTTTCCGTCTTTTTCACCGGCCGCGGTGGAAGCGCTTTTTGCCCTTGTCATGAATCAGATAAAAGCCCAGGAAGGTATCCCCCTGCCCGGTCCCGGTCATATCCCGGTGGAAATAATCGACGATCCTTCCCGGACCGATGTGTACCAGGTTGTGTTTCACAGCTTTCGCGGTGGCGCGGTAAATTACCCCCTGGCGATGGCCCTCTCCCAGGACCTGGAAGACAGCCTTGGTACGCGGATAGAAAGCATGGCCGATGACGACGCGGTATTGCTTTTCCTGCCCCGGATTGCGGGGGAAAAACCGGAACGGCTTATACGCCAAAGTATCCTTGGGATAAGCGGGGGAAAACCCGGCGGGGAAAGGGGAGAAACCCTGTTCCGCAGGCGTTTGGAAGCCTCGGGGCTTTTCGGGGCGGCCTTCCGGGAGGCGGCGGAACGCTCCCTTATCCTTACAAAAACATCCTTTGGAAAACGTACTCCCCTTTGGTTCAGCCGCCAGCGGTCCAGGCGGCTCTTTGACGCGGTATCCGGCATTGACGATTTCCCCCTGACCGCCGAAGCCTGGAGAAGCTGCCTCAAAGACAGATTCGATCTTCCCGGTCTTGCCGCGCTGATCGGAGATATTGCATCCGAAACGGTAAAACTGTCGTTTTTTCGCACCCGCCTTCCCAGCCCTTTCGCGCGGGAACAGGTTTGGAAGGATGTCAACGCGCACATGTATGAATACGACGAGCGGCCGGATCTCAGGATGGCCGGGCTTACGGGCAAGGTAAGCCTGGCGGATCAGATCATCAGGGATGCCCTGGAAAACAGCGGCGGGCGTCCCCCTCTGCCGGAGGATGTGCGGATTGATTTTTGCGCGCGCCTGAAAAGGGAAGTCTCCGGCTGGGCGCCTTCCTCCGTCCCTTCTTTATGCGAATGGGTTCGGGAGCGGATCGCCATTCCCCTTGACGAATGGGAAAACCTGCTTGCCGTACTCCCGGAAGAAGTGAGGGAAGAACTGCGGCTGGACGCGGCCCTGGGGGGCAGAATAACACGGATTAAGCGGGAAGGTGCCGGGACGGAAGCGGTAGTACACCGGGACCTTGCCGAAACCTGGATGGCCGAGGCTGTCTGCCTTTTGGGACCCTGGCTCCGTTTCCAGGGGCCTGTTGCCCTGGACAGAATAAGCGCGGTCTTTGGAACGGACAGGGCGGAAACGGAAAGCGCGGCGTTTTCCCTCTGTGAATCCGGCGAACTTGTCCGGGACATCCGCGTTGCGGGGACGGAGACACGGTTTGTATGCGACCGGGAAAACCTGGAAATACTGCTCCGTTTGACCCGTAAAAAAAGCCGTCCGCGGATCGCCGAAAGGCCGGTAAGCGTACTTATCCCGTTTCTGGCAAGGAGGCAGGGTATCCGTATGTGGGACGGAGACAGTCTGAGGACAGCGGATTCCGTGGAGGCCCTTGTAAAAACAGTCCCTCCCTGGGAAAAGTTACAGGGCTATGCCGCCCAGATTCAGCTTTGGGAACGGGACATCTTTCCATGCCGGGAAGGAGATTACAACCCGGAAAAACTGGACCGGGCAATCGCGGCAGGGGAACTTTTCTGGTACGGAACGGGCCATGAACGCGCCGCTTTTTCCCTCCCCGCCGCCGCCGACTTGGTTCTGCCTGAAAGAACCGGGGAAGAAGAACTGCCGGAGCTTTTTTTGGCCCACCGCGCTTTCTTTGAACGGGAGCGGGATTTTTGGGAAATCAGGGAAGCGTTCGGCCTTGACACCCGATCCTGCGCGGAGGCTATTTGGAACCTTGTCTGGCAAGGGCTCCTTTCATCGGATACCTGGGAAAGCGTCCGCCGTTTTGTTGAGCGAGGCGCGGTCCCGAAAGATTTTCCGGAAGAGACGGCCTCTCCGCCGCTCTTGCGCCGGCTTCCCCGGGGATTTGGCCCCCATCGTATCCCCCGTGCGCTCAGGGACCGCTGGCGTGAGGGGCCCCCCGTACCCGGCAGATGGTTTTCCCTGGAACCGTCCGACGGCGAATCAGGCGGAGCCGATCCGCTGGACGAGGAAAACCTGAACCGGGAGCGAATCCGACTGCTCCTTGACCGGTGGGGGGTGCTTGCCCGGCCGTTTCTGGAACGGGAAGCTCCCTGCCTTTCCTGGGCAAAATTGCTCCCTGTTATACGGCGTATGGAACTGGCCGGGGAGCTATATTCGGGACGTTTCTTTGGGGGTATAAATTCTCTTCAGTTTGCCACGCCGGGCATTGAAAAAGAACTTCTGGCCGCGGAGAACGAAACGGGTCTTTACTGGATGAACGCCTGCGATCCCGCAAGTCCTGCCGCTCTGGAACTGGAAGGGCTTCCCTTTCCGCTCCCTTCCCGGCTTCCGGGCGTCCGCCTCTGCTTTCGGGGAACCTCGCCCATGTATATCTCGGCCAAAAACGGCCGAGAGCTTGAAATCTTCTTCCCTCCGGAAGATCCCGGCGCGCCGCGGATCATGGCCTTGCTTCTTTCTTCCCGCGGACCATCCTTCCGAAAAACAATCATCGAAAAAATAAACGGTATTTCCGCCTCCGGTTCCCCCTACAGCCAGGTCCTGAAAACCCTGGGCTTTCTGCCGGATCGGGACAAACTCGTCTTCTGGTAAGCCCGTAATCTCCCCTGAAAATACCGTTTACTGGATATATCATTGATATATTACTATACTGAAGTAAGGAGTAATTCTTATGAAATATTTTCGGAGCCAAATTGGCATTATTATTTTGATTTTGATCGTTGTACCGGCAGGATTTGTATCAGCCCAGGAAGGCATGAGCTTTAACGGGGCGGCAGGTCTTTATACCGTTCCAACGGGAATGATAGGCTGGCAGAGGGAAGCCGATCTGGGTATTGATTTAGGAGTAACCTACAATTTTGTAAAAAAGAATCCTATAGCAAAAATTGGGGTTAGCCTTTTCAAGTGGGTCGAGATAACGGGGGCCTTTGATTTTCAGCCGGACACCCGGTATTATCGATATGAAGAAAAAAAGGGAAATAACTTTGATTATATCCTGGGCTTAAAACTCCAGCTTCCGACAAAGAAAACCGCCTTCGCCCTGGGAGGGAATCTGCAATTGATACATCCTTCCTATGGCCCCTGGGACATTGAAGGAAAAACCACCCTGACTACGGCCGGACAGATCTACGCGTCCGCCACTTATTCAGGCAGTCTCTTTGGTATGCCTACGGCTACTACTGTAGCCCTGGGATATACCTTCATGGAAAATCAGAATTCCAATGTTGACTTTGGTATGGGCTTTGACATGATAGTCCTTCCTGATGTATTCCAGCGGTACGTTCATTGGCTGGTTGATTTTTCCAATTTTTCTTACAGTATTGATCCTCTGGGAATTGATACCTATTACCGGGGAAGTCTGAACACAGGATTAAGGATAGATATAGGCGCGGCCCCCGCTTTAAAGAAAATCAAGCTTATGGTGGACATCATTGCCACCGACATTCTGGACGAAGGAAACCGTTCCTTTGTCCTGGGCCTGGTTTTCGGCGGCATCGTTATTTAATTAAGACCTAGGGGTCTTAGACCTAAAGGTCTTTAGACCCCAGGGCTGCCAAGGCCCTGTTTACCCGCGCAAGGGAACGCTCCGCCCCCAAGATACGTATAGAACCGAAAAGGGGCGGGCTGACCCGCGCGCCGGTAACCGCCACTCTCAGGGGCATTAACAGGTCCCCCAGTTTAACCCCCTCCTTTTCGGCCTCCTCTTTTACCAGAGCTTCCGCTTCCGCATCCTCCAGACCGGCCAGGGCGCCGGTAAGGTTCCGCCCTATTTCCAGGGTCCTGATTGTCCGGGGCAGGTCCGATTTTTTGGGGATAAATTCTTCCGCCGCCGGAACCGGGGGTTCCTTAAAGAGATACGCCAGCTTGCCGGGAATTTCGCTCAAAAACGAAACCCGTTCCTTGATGAGGGGCATGGCGGCAATAAACACAGCCCTGTCTTCTTCGGTACATGCGCCGCCTTCGCTGTCGGACCTGTCAAAAAGTCCGCCGGAAATCCCGTAGGGCAGCGCCAGCGCCGCAAGCTCCTCGTTTCCCTTCATTCTGATGTACTGACCGTTGTACCATTCCAGCTTTTTGTAATCAAAAACCGCCGGCGCCTTGTTAAGCTTATCCAGACTGAACCGCTCCGCTAATTCCTCGATGGTATAGATATCCTTCCCTTCCTCGTAAGAGGCCCCCAAAAGGGCGACATAGTTGAGCAGGGCTTCCGGCAAATATCCCTGGCGGCGGAATTCGTCTATGCTGGTGGCGCCGTGGCGCTTGCTGAGTTTCTTTCCATCCTGGCCCATCACCATGGGGAGGTGGCAGAATTCCGGGTAATCCCACCCGAAAGCCCGGTAGAGGATCACATGCAGCGGCGTGGACGAGAGCCATTCCTGGGCCCTCAGCACATGGCT
>JAIRZS010000154.1 GCA_031267115.1 Treponema sp. | reverse complement strand
CGCCGCCGGACGACTGGGACGGAATCAACAACCTGACATCGAAATGATATTCCGCGCAAGGGATTGAAGCGGTATCCTTTTTTGCCGGAGGCAAAAAAGATACAAGCGTAAAGCCCGGTCCTGGCGCGGAGGGCCGGAGGCCCGGCGCGGCAGGATGCGCCCAAAACAAAAATAATAACCGTTATTCCTTTATGTCGCCCCGTTCTTTAAGGCTGCCGATAATTTCGGCGTAGTACTTTTCGTCGATTTTGTAGCGGAAAAGGTAGACCGCGAAGCCCAGGGCGATGATGGCGAGGGGCAGGAGCAGCATCGCTGTTTTAAGGATAACGACGCCGCCGGCGCTTACGTCGTCTTTGGACCGGGCGCTGTTGATTCCGGATATGACCAGGGTTACGCCCAGTATGCCGTTGGCAAGAGCGCCGCTTATTTTATTGATGAAGGGCTGGATCGAGAAGGTAACGCTTTCGTTCCGTTTCCCGAATTTCCACTGGCCGTATTCAACGGTGTCGGCGAGGAACATGAGCATGAGTATCTGGATAAAAGCTTCCCCGACAAAGATCAGCACGCCGCTGACGCCGATGAGGAGCATGCGCATGGGCGCGAAGAAAAAGAGGATGTACCCGGCCGCTACCAGGCCGGCGGCTATGCTGTAGAGCCTGCGGCGGTTCATCCTTTTGCCCAGGGCGGGGAAGACCGCGAGCGCGGCAAGCTGGGAAAGTCCCAGGACCAGGGCGAAAACCGAATACATGTTCTCGTCGCCGTAAACGTACTTGAAGAAGTGGACGCCGAAGTTGGCGGTGGTCGTGTAGCCGATCATAAAGAGGGCCATGGCGACGACTACCCATAAAAGCTGGTCGTTTTTAAAAATTATCCGGAACATATCCGCAAAAGAAGTTTTGTCTTCTTCCTTAAAATAGTTTTTGTGTTCTTTTACCCCGAAAAGGGTAAAGCACTGGAAGCCTAGCATCAGGAGGGCGGTGAGCAGGGCGAAGGCGAACCAGCCCGGCCTGGGATTCCCGAAGGCGGCGCCCAGCGCGCTGGTGGCGGGTATGATGCCTACTACTACCGCGAAAAGGCCGATGTTGGCGCATATACGGGCAAAGGCCCCTGTCTCCTCCCTCTGTTTCTGGTCGGTGGAAAGGGCGGGGAGCATTGACCAGTAGGCGATGTCGTTGAGGCCGTAGAATATGTCCCAGCCCAGGTAGAAAAGCGCGAAAAGCGCCGCGTAGGCCGCGCCCGTAAAGCCCAGGTCGGTAAACATGAGTACCATGAACACCCCGCCCCCCAGGGCGCCCAGCGCTATGCCGGGCTTGAACTTGCCCCAGCGGCTCCGGGTATTGTCCACGATGATCCCCATGACCGGATCGTTAAAGGCGTCGAATACCCGCATGACGGTAAGGATGGCGGTCATTACCAGCAGGGTGGAGTCGGGGAGGTCCAGCACTTCCGTCAGGTATATCATGAGGAACATGCTGACCGTGGTGTAGAACATATCCCGCCCTATGGTTCCAAGCCCGAAACAGAATTTGTTCCGCCTGGCGTCCCTGCCAGCGCTCTTGTCCCCAGGTTTAACTGTAATTTCATTGTTCGCCGTCATTGGATTTTCTCCTCTTTATATTATCAGGCATCTTCAGGCGTTTTTAATATTACCGCCTCGTAGGGCAGCAGTGTTTCCGTCATGGCCGTCCTGCCGGTGTTCGAGGCAATGATGCGCCCGCCTGCCGCCCCGGAAAGCAGCGGGCCGGGCCGCGCGGCCCCGGCGGAAAAATTGAGCAGCACCGTCCAGGCCTCGCCCCCCAGAACCCGCTGGTAGGCGATAACATTCTCCCGCGCGCCCAGGGGCCGGAAGCCGCCGTATTTCAGGGCGTCGCTTCCCGCCCGCAGGCGTATCATTGCCTGGTAAAAACCCAGCACGGAATTGCCGTTGCCGCGCTGGGAGGCGTAGTTGATCCTGGTATAATTGCCGTTCACGCCCAGCCAGGGCTTTCCCGTACTAAAGCCCGCGTTCGCCCCGGCGCTCCACTGGACCGGGGTGCGGGCGTTGTCCCTGCTGGATTCCTTAAGCCACTTCCAGCGCAGCCGCGCCGGGACATGGAAGCGTTTTAAAAAGCGGTTCCAGTTCAGGGTTTCCACATCGTTGATTTCCCCGAATCCCTTAAAATCAAAATTGGTCATGCCGATTTCCTGCCCCTGGTAGATAAAGGGCGTCCCCCGCAGCGTCAGTTCCAGCGCCGCCAGCAGTTTCGCGCTTGCCTCCCAGTACGCGCCCCCGCCGTCCCCGTAATGGGACACTATACGGCTCTGGTCGTGGTTTTCCAGATACACCGCGTTCCATTCAAGGCCCCGCTGCCATTTGGAAAGGACCGCAAGCAGCCGGGCGGGGCGGAACTTCTTAGGGATATAGCGCTCGATAAGGCGGTCAACCTGGAGATGCTCAAAATAAAAGAGCATGTCCAGTTCCTTCCGGCTTTCGCCGCAGAGGAGCCTTGCCCGGTCAATATCCACCATCACCGTTTCGCCTACCGTAAAGCAGTCATACCTGTCCAGCACGTCCCGGCGCAGCTCCCTCAGAATCTCGTGGTTCCCCTCCTGGCACACGTAAAATTCCATCCCGCGCAGCGGCCCCTTCCTGCCGTCCGCAAGGGAACTCTTGTAAAGGACATTGATCACATCGCAGCGGAACCCGGCAATGCCCCGGTCAAGCCAGAAGCGCAGTATTTCTTTTATCTCTTCGATTACTTTAGGGTTTCGGTAATTCAGATCCGGCTGTTTTTTGTGGAAAAGGTGCAGGTAATACTCGCCGCTCTTCTCGTCGAAAGCCCAGGTATCTTCCATAAAGAAACTCATCCAGTTGTTGGGCAGGTCCTTTTTGGAACCCCGCGGCCCCCTGCCCTTCGGCGGCCGCCAGATATAGTAGTCGCGGTAGGGGCTGTCCTTGTCCCGGCTTTTTTGGAACCATTCATGCTCGTCGGAAGTGTGGTTTATCACCAGGTCCATGATAATCCTGATATCCCGCTTACCCGCCTCGGCGATAAGCCTGTCCATATCCGCCAGAGTCCCGTACCGGGGATCGATGCCCCGGTAATCGGCAATATCGTAGCCGTTGTCCGCGTCCGGCGAAGGGTAGACCGGCGAAAGCCAGATAATCCCGGCCCCCAGGTCCTTGATATCGTCCAGCCGGGAGATAATCCCCGGAATATCCCCAATGCCGTCCCCGTTGGAATCCTGAAAACTCCGGGGGTATATCTGGTAAACCACCCGTTCCTGCCACCATTTTCTGCCCGCCTGCGGCATAATAACCCCCAAAGTCCGCTCTCCCGCCGTCCGGAATATATTATACCAGATATGGAAATACTATTAAACCGCTTGTTTTTCACCGGAAATCCTGTTATATTTTCTTTACCAGGAGTAAATCATGTTTGAAGAAAATGTCAGAAAGGCTTTGGATAATGTACGGCCCTCCCTCCAGGCGGACGGCGGGGATGTAGAACTGGTCGGGGTTTCCGACGACGGCATCGTGTCGGTCAAGCTTACCGGCGCGTGCGGCGGCTGCCCCATGGCGGAGATGACCCTTAAAATGGGCATCGAAAACTACCTGAAAAAGGAAATCCCGGAAATTACCGGGGTCGTAGGCGTCTAGCAGCCTGTTTCATAAAGCCCCCGGTTATCCGGTATCCGGCGGAAAAAGCGCGTCCAGAAGGCGCGCTTTTTTTGGGCGCATTCCCGGCCCTGCGGGCCGGGAACCGGGCTTTCCGGGGCTGCGCGTGTCCGCCATAGCGGCCCCGCTCCGGCCCCGCCGCTCCGCGCCGGGTCTGCTTCGCACCCCTCCAATCCCTTGCGC
>JAIRZS010000152.1 GCA_031267115.1 Treponema sp. | reverse complement strand
GATCCGCAGCGGCGATAAGGCTGGCGCACAGCATATCGGCGGCAAAAAGCTTCCAATGGGGCCGGTAATAAGATACGAATATCCTCAACAGCGGCCGGTCAAACAGAGTCTTTTTATCTTGCGTTTGTACATTCATTTTTTTAGGTATACCATAAACAGACGAAAAAAAATACTCTGCAAAGCGCAAAGGCGCACAAAGGCGCCAGACACCAAATTTCCGGATGTTGCTCATGGCGCGTTGACCGGGAAAGACGGCAGGAGTATACTCAAATATAAGGAGCCCCCATGAACACCGTGTACCTGGACGACACCGACGACCCCATCGACATCCGCTATGACAATGTTTTCAAGGCCGTCTTTACCCGGAACACCCCCGAATCCCGCACCGCTCTCTCCCGGCTCGTCTCCGCCATCACCGGCCGCCCCCTGGCGGTCCTTTCCATCGCCGCCAATGAACCCCCACCGGACAGCCTCAGAGACCGCCAGATCCGCTTCGACCTCTCCTGCAAGGCCGGGGAGGGCGAACTGGTCAACATCGAAATGTCCCTGAACCCCGACGCCTTCGAGCTGGTCCGGCTGGAATTTCTCGCGGGGAAGCTGTTCACCGGCCAGGATATCCGGGGGAGCGAGAAGACCTACGACGATCTGAAGGCGGCCTACCAGATAGCGATACTGGCGAAGGGGCTTTTTGTGGAGGACGGGTGTCTGCTCCACAGCTTTGAATACTACGACCCGGAGCGTGGCGTATCGCTGGGGGGCCGGAGCCGGATCATGACGGTGGAGCTGGCGAAGGCGGAAAGCTCTGTAGAGAAGCCTGCCGGGGAAATGACGGCGGCGGAGCAGTGGGCGGTATACTTCCGTTATTTGACGGACCGGAACAAACGGCAGAAGGTCAATGAGGTAATAGCGACTGCGGAGGGCATAGCGATGGCGAGCGAAGTACTGATAAGGATAAGCAAAGACGAGGCGGAGCGGGCGCGGCTGATGAGTGAGTGGAAGTACGTGGTAGACACCCAGAGCAAAGTGGTCCAGGCAAAACGGGAGGGCGGCAAGGAAAAAGCTGTAGAAATCGCCCGAACTCTGAAGGCCCTCGGGGATTCTGCCGAAAAAATAGCTCCGGCGACCGGGCTTTCTATCGAAGACATAACAAAACTGTGATGCCCAAGGTTTCTGTCCGGTAAACGTAAAAGCGCCAGGTACTATTTTTCTACTTTTTTCCTTACTGCTTCTTTTACTTTTTCGACTTTTTCGACTTTGCGGTAAAAAATTCCAGAGGCCGTATAAACTTCGCGGTAAATCCTGCGATAATTTCTTCACGAGGGGGGTAGCGGAAGACCCGCGAAGCGGGGCTGGAGCGCAGGGGGGCCGGACGGCGCCCTTTTGTTTTGCCCCGCGTTTTTTGGTAACAGGCCCCCCTCTGAAAAAAAATTAAAAAAAATTTGTCCGGATTAAAGCAAATTGGCGGGCAGCCCCATATATAAACAGTTGGTGAAATAATCTTCAAAAAAACGTCTCAGGAGGCTGCTATGCACGGAAGCGCGAGAAATTTGCTCGTTGGTTTATGCCTGTTCCTTACGGGAACGGCTCTTTTTGGCCGGGACCCCGGCCCGGTCTTTTATCCCGCGGGGGTATTCCCTGCGCCGGGCAGTATAGGGGAACTGAAGGTATTGCAGGACGGCCTGGGGCATGTGTATGTCCTTTATGCCGAGGACGGGAGATTCCGCGCGCTTAAGGCGGACGGGCTGGGCGCTCTGGAACCGTATTATGTCGAGGGGCTTGGCCGGGAAATTAACGGCGTCCGGCAACTGGAGCTTTCTGTTTTCGGGATGGCCCAGTACGCCTCTTTTGTGGGCTCCCTGAACGGGAGCGAGGGGGTCTTTGTACTTGGGCTTGACGATCAGGGGGCGCTGCGTTACTGCCCGGCCCCGGAAATTCAGGCGCTGGGCGTTGTGTCCAAATACTTTATCACGGCTTCGCCGTCAAAAGGCGCGGCGGTATTTGTGCTGTCGGGGGGAAGGCTAAGCTGTGCCGCGGGGATAGGCGGCGCGGGCGGAGTCCCGGTGTATACCATGATTAGCGGTGGAAGCGAAAGGATTGGAGGACCTTCGGGTTTTGACGTGATGGCGGATTTCCGCTATCCGCTGGGGCGCGGCTGGTTTACGGTGGACCGGGGCGAAAAACAGGAAGCGGTTATTTTTTCCCTGGATAACGATTTTCTGGTGCGCCGGAAAAGTATCGGCTCTTACACGGGGGATCTGAAACTGCGGAACAGCATGAACATTGAAGGCGACAGTATTATTACTGTTATCAATGAAAAGCATGTGGAAGTGTACGAGTCGAAGGGATCGGACTTTTTGCGGCGGCGATCTTTTAACGCGCCCGGGACCGGGACCGTGTCCGGCTTTGCCGCGCCTCTTGGCTCTTTCGGAATCCTTGCCGTGAAGGCCGGGGATACGGAGGCCGTATACGGCGTAAAAAACGCCGGGACGAACGCTCCCCTGTTTGAAATGTGGTTTAACGCCTCCGGCGAAAAAGACACGGCGCTGTTTTATGAAAGCGCGGACAGGCTGCTCCTTGCCGGGAAAAGGGATGATGGCTGGTATGTAATGTCCCTTGATTCGCGGGGGGCGGTAACGGGGGAAGAACACCTCGGCGGGACAGGCCCCGGCGGGAAGCTTTTTGCCGGCGGCGCGCGGGACCGCTTCCGCCTGTATTTCTTCGGCTCCGGTTCCGGTCCCGATTCTGATTCTGATTGTCCGGTTGTTACGATCTATGAAAACTATGAAAACTATGAAAAGCAGGGCGCGGCCTGGCGTGTAATTGGCGAGGCGGAACTTCCCCCGGAAATAGCCGCCGGGGACGCGGACTGGGACGGAAGGGCGGAGGATCACCCCTTGTTCCTCGAAGACCGCCTGATACCGCTAAACTCGAGAGGAGGGACCCTGGTTTTTGAAACCGGGCCGGGCAGCATAAGGCTGCTCAAAAATGACGCGGTTCACGCGAGCCGCAATATCAACGGAACCGTTTACTGCGCGGTTCATGACGGCGGCGAAATCGCGCTGTTCCGGATTAAGGGGGCGGACTGATGGGGAAAATCCTGAAGCGGCTCGCGCCGGCGCTGTTGTTGTTCGGGTTTCTTTCGGGGCATATACGTGCCGGGGAAAGGGAGATATTAAATTTAAATTACAACGGGTCCGATGAATTAAATGTAATTATAACCCTTGTGGATGTTGAGGAATGCACAAAAACAGTCTCAGGAGGGGCGCCGGAATATCTTATCGATATGCCTACTTATTTTGGCGTGGAAATTATCTCGAAACCGCCCAGTAACGTACAATATGAAGTTTCCGTTGATTTCCTTACAAAAAGCGGAGATTCATATTATAATCCGTATACTTCCCTGAATACCAAGTTCAGGGACTACGCGCCGACAAGGGAGTTTGCTAAAGTCCAGGTGACGGTAGTGGTAAACAAGTTCTCTTCGAATAAGTGGACGCTCTATGAAACCATGAAGAGCTATGTGACCATAAAATACGCTGTTAATATTTCCGGTTTTTACTGTCGTTACAGCACCGGGTCCGGGAGATCAAGCAACGCCGCATCGGTAATTGTCGATGTGGATTCCGATACGTACAGCATGGGAAAGTATGGAAAGTTTTTTACCTATAAGATAAATAACGCTCCCGCCGTCAATGGTTATTCCGTCCTGCTGGCCAATGAGGGGACTTACGATATAAGGTTTTATTTTCAAACAGGCCCCAACGATACTGCACGCGAACTAAAAGCCGATATGGTGATTGACAGAACCATACCAGCGCTGGATATTTCCGGCCTGCCGGAGGGCGCCTGGACAAACAGTAATGTTACCCTTGTTCCCGCCGTAAGCGATGAGCGTTCCGGGATAGACGATTCTTCCCTGCGCTGTTCCGAAGACGCCGGGAAAACATGGAAAAGCATTGCCAAAACCAATCTTAAATACGAGGTATCAAAAGAGGGGACTACCAGCCTTGTCTTTTCTGTGAAAGACGCCGTCGGGAATGAGGCGACGAAGAGTGTCACGGTGAGAATTGACAAAACCCTGCCCTCTATTTCTCTGTCCGGGAATATGGGGGAAAATGTCTGGTCCAGGGACGCGTCCCGGACTTTCACGGTTGCCGCGTCCGACAGCCTTTCCGGGATGGCGGTTTTGGAGACCCGCCTTAATAACGGCGTCTGGATCAAAGAGGCGAATGCCGCCTCCGCCTCCTTTGCCTATACCGGGGAGGGTGTTTTTACAAGGGATGTCAGGGCAGCCGATGCCGCGGGCAATACCAGGACTTCGTCCGGCACCGTCAGGCTTGACCGGCAAGGGCCTGTTATCATCGGGTTTACTTTTCCGTCGGGCTGGGCCAGGCCGAATCATATTTTCAGCGGGATCAAGATCACCGATTCAACGGCGGCAACCACTTCGGTTTCCGGGGTTGATACCGCAAGTTTTACCGTTACCCCGTCGGGGAAGAGCAGTATCGCCATTACATCCGCATACAATGCCTCTACCGGGGCTTTGGCCGACTTTACCCTGCCGGGCCTGTCCGATGGAAGCTACAGCCTGACTTTTTCCGCGAAGGATAAGGCCGGCAATACGACATCGGTAGTGCAGACAGCAAAGGTAGACAACACAGCCCCGCAAATCAGCGTCTCTACGGCAAATATCGCGTGGAAGGGGAACGGCTGGAGTATACCGGTAAAGGTCACTGTTGTAAAAGAAGAACATAGCGGCATTAACGCGGCAGTCTGGAAGTACAAAATAGACGGAGGAAATGCCGCCGCGCTGGCGCTGTCTTTATCGAACGGTGCGTATTCCGGGGAGATTGCGGTTCCGTCCCTGGGCGGGGGCAATCATACCCTCGCCGTTACCGGGGCCGATAACGCGGGGAATGAATGTTCGTATCAGACAACCTTTTATATTGACGGTACGCCCCCGGTGATCTCTTATGACGCGCTGTTTGCCGTTGTCCAGGAAAACGCGCCTTGGACCAATGCCCGGACTTTTACGGTTTCCGCAGCGGACGCGGGGAGCAATGTCCGGGAATTTACCGCCGTGATTAAGAGGGGCCTTTCAAACGGCCAATGGGCGGAAACGGGCGACGCTGTTTTTAACGGTACGGCTGTTACTTTTCTTGAGGGAATCAGTGACGGGGTGTTCCAGTTCAAGTTCAGGGCGGTTGATAATGCCGCGAATGTAAAAGAAGAAACGCTTTACGCCCGTATTGACCGGACAGGCCCGGTGATCTCCGCGCCTTCGGGACTGAGCGGGGTGAACACCGTTGTCGCTTCGGCGTTGGATGCCCTGAGCGGGGTTGAAGCGGATTCCTGGGAGTGGCGTACAGGCAGCGGTTCCTGGCAAAAGGGAAGGACGGCCACTCTGCCTGAAGGGCAAGACCGTGCGGTAAGTTTTCGCCTGAAAGACAAAGCCGGGAACCTGTCGGAAAAATCGACCGAAATTACTATAGACCTTAGCCCCCCGCAGGTGGGCGCCGAAGTGCCTGAATATGCTTTCCTGAATTCGCTTGGCGTTAAAATTTCGGTCAGCGACACGATCACGGCGGTTAAAAAGCTGTGGTATTCTGTTGACGACGGCCCGCTTCGTGAAATTTCGGGGTGGTCTGCAATTCAAACGCAGATACCGGTAGAAAATTATCAGGAAGGGAACCATCTGCTGCGCTTTACCGCAGAAGACAGCGTGGCGCACAGGGGGCAAACCAGGGAATACGCTTTTATTATAGACCGGACCGCCCCGGGAATCGAAGCGGCGGATATTTACCCCAAACCTGAGCCTGAACGGCTGCTCGGCGACTTTGATTTTTCGGGCAGCGCCGAAGTCCAGGTCAGCATACGCGGTTCCGATTGGTACGCGGACAAGGGAACTGAACGCGCAGGGAAAGTTGTTGCATGGTATTGGAGTCTGGGCCAGAACAAAGACAGTATCCCTGTCTTCTCCGAATCCGGGAAGATGCTGGTCCCTGAATTTAGCATAGGCGGCCTTAAAGAAGGGCCGAATTACATTTATTTTAGAACGGAAGACGCCGGGGGAAATTTCAGCGCGGTTTGCCGGCGTATTGTTTCGGTTGATCTGGCGATACCCGCCTCTCCTATAATCAGGAGCGCCACGCACCGGGAAGCAAGGATCGCCGAACACGCGTTTCCTTTTCCCGTAGCGGAATTTGTTTTCAGGCCTCCCGTCAATATCCTGTCGGGAATTAGGCGCTATCAATGGCGGCTTGAGAAGGTGTTTATATACGGCGATACTGCGGGAGAAGGGGAAGTAATTGGCCGGGGAAATATGGAAAAACTGAATGCCTCGCTGGAAGGGAGCCTGTCATTAAGCCTTGAAGATAACCGGGAACATGAATTTTACCGCCTTTTTGCCTCCTGCGCCGCCTCTAACGGAAATGTTTCAGGAGAATCGGTATATCAATTTCGAATCGACACCGCTTCTCCGAACGAGGTGCGGGTAATCGCAATTCCGCAGATTGATCGGGAAGGATGGAGCCGGGAAACTTTTTCGCTTGTAATCTGGAACCAGCCTGCGGATATGACAGGAGTGGCTGAATACCGGTACCTTGTCACTGCGGAAGAAGGCTGGCTCCCGCCTGATGATACTTCGTTAAAAGAATATGATTTAGACGGCTGGCATAAAACGGGCGATACGGAATTCCAGGCTGATCTCCGCGCGTACCTTAACGGCAAAGAAAGCGGCATTGTTCAAATTGCCGTCTGCGCGATTGACTATGCCGGAAACCGGAAGCTGGGTACGACATCCGTGAAGTGTGATTTCATCCCGCCGGCATTTGACGGCGCGGGGGGAAACAGCCTCCGGATTGCGGATACCGTTGCGGAAGTCGGCAAAGCAAAGCAGATATCCTGGAACAATATCGCCGACGGGGATTCCGGGCTTGATCATATAAGCATGGCGGTACTGGATGCCAGTGATTTTGGGACGCAAACCCGTACGGTAATACTGCCGCCTGAAACGCGGGAATTTATTCTGGACCGTCTTGAAGATAACGGTATTTATACTTTGCAATTTACCGTTTCTGACAAAGCCGGGAATCACCTTGTCCTCCACCGGGCATTTGGCACCGGGAACCGGGAAATTCCGTCCCGCTTCGAGGTCCCTTACGAGGAAACAATAAACGGTTTTGAACTTTCCGGAAAACGGATAACCGGCGGCGGCGATGATGATGAGTTTGAGGATATTTATCTTTCTATTCCCGGTTCTATAAAAATCCATGAAATAAAGACAATTAACGGAAAAGACGAAAGAAAACGCCTTGACGCTGTCCGGCTTGAGGAAATTATTACAGCCGGCAGCCGGTTTTCTTCGGGGAAAAGCGGGAACGGCAGATATGAAGCGTCCGCAGACGGTTTTAGCATCGAAGGCGGATATATCGGTTTTGACCGTAATGCCGGCGCGTCATTGCTTGAAAGCCGCTATACCCGGCCCTTCATTTTGGGAGATCTGCGGCAAACTGCGCCTGTTGGCATCGGGCAAACCGGCCTCGGGTTTCCGCCTGTGGCCCGTTTCTCAAGCGGTTCAGGCGCTTTTGGCGGGCAGGCCAGTATCGAAACTTTTAATTCCGCGCCCGGAGGCGGAGAAATTCCCGGTTTCCCGCTTGAAAAAGCGGAATCACTGCGCCTTGAAACGGGAAAAGAATGGTTTTACGGTGCGGCGCTCTCTTTTGACTCGTCAATGCTTGAACGCCACGGTATCTCATTTACTGCCGCCAATGGCAGGGGGGTGATTCCGGTTGGCGAAAGCCGGACAGAGGCGGAAAGCCGGGACATCCGCGCCAATGTCAGGGTAAATCCGTCCGAACCGCCGGTACTGGATATACGCGGTACAGCCTTTGCGGTAAAAGCGGCGGGAATACGGGGGCATTTTATTGATGTTTATGAGGCGGTTCTTGATCTGCCCGCCGGATATGAAATGCGGAAGCTCACGATAAGGAATTTTATCATCGACGCGCTGAACGGTACGGTGGCAAATGGCCCTGATTTTATCTCCGATCCGGTAAACGCGGAAGTCCCCGGCGGCGGCCGTTTTGAATCGACCGGCGTCGAATTTACCCCTGACGGGAAGCTCCGGGTTTCCGGAATTATTACTTCCGATATTTACGGGACTATACAGACAAGTAATTTCGTTCTTACCAATGAAGGCCTTGACTGGAACGAGGGCGGTGCGATTTCCGGTTTTACCGCAACGGTACATGGGTTCCCTGTTATCGCCGTTACGGCCCGTTTTGTCAGGGAAGGGATTTTTATTGAACAGGGAGAGATACTTCACAGCGGCGGCCGCCGGCAGTTCATTGATCTTGGACTGACCAGCCGCCAAAAAGACGATGTCTTTAATGACGGGATCATAACCGAACATTATTATCTGGAAAACGGCTATGGCAATCCGGTGCTGGTAAAAGGCGGATACATTACAAAAAACGGGGTCTCGGGTATTGTGACGGTCCCCCTTGGAGCGGTAGCCGCAGAGATAACAGGTAGGGAAAGCTGGGATTTTCCGGATGTTAAATTTGATCCGTTTGGAGGCATGGACGGTTTTTATTCCGGTTCCGCCAATATTATTATCGGGGGTTTTGAATTTACGCCGGAAGATATTGAATTTTTGGGAAGCCATATCAAAATAGGAACGCTGCGTTCCCGTTCCATTCCGGGAATGAATCCCGAAATTCTTGAATTTAACGATTTCTGTTTTACCGAGACCGCCGTGCTTGCCGGACTTCCCCCCTCGGGACCGGCGGACTACCTTATTCACGGCTGGAAATTTGCCTATGAGGCCTTCGCGCTTACCGTTGATGGCTTAAAAGGCACCGGAATGCTGCTGCTGCCTGAGACACTTGGCGGTTTTACGGTCAAATTTCCCGAAAGCCTTGTTTTGGGAAGCGGCGGTATCGTAAGCGGCAGAGCGGATGAATATGCTCACGGCGCCGCGATCCGGGGTATACCGCTGGAACTCCCCGGCGCTGAATTGGAACTCCAGGGAGGGAAATTCGTTCTTGCCTGCGCCGCGCCCCTGATCCGGCCAGTTCTTGGCGATTCTGTCGAAATTATATTCGGCAAAACCTGTTTTGATTCTTCGGGAATAGCAATAAGCGGCGAAGACGGAAAAAAACGGATACGCTTTACTTCTTCCAATGGGTACCGGGTGGACAGCAGTTCCTATGCCATAACCGCTGACGGCATTCGTCTTGGCGGTTCCCTGGGTGCAAAGTGGTGGGATGAAGACAGCAGAATTGCTGTTTCCGGAAAAGGCATGGAATTGCTTGCCGGATTCGCCGTAATTTCGGAGGGAAACGACGCGGAGCTTGGCTACCGTTACGGTGACTGGGATATACAGGGCAAGGGAGTATCATTCGAACTCGGAGGAGTGCGGGTGGCCGCCAATACGGTCAGGTACCGGGGGATAAATATCCCGTTAGGGTCTCTCGGTTTTACAACAGAAGGGCTGCTGGCCCAGGACGGAAACCTTGTTCAGGACCTGGAACTGGCCTCTTTCGCGGGGGCAGCCATAAAACTGGTGGGAAGCAGCTTTGGCCGGGCATGGCTTACGGGAAGCGTGGTTGTTACCATGCCCAGGCCGTTTAACGGCCATACCCTGTACTATGAAAGTGTAAAATTCGGCGCGGACGGCAGTTTCCTGACGGAAAACGGAATAGAGAATTACAGGCTCAATCTGGGCGGTTTTGGTTTTTCCTTTGAAGGGATAACCGTAAACACTGCCGGGCTGCATATCCAGGGGGCGGATATTACGCTTCCGCAGTCAATGGAGGGGGCGCCGTTGCGCCTTGCCGGGCTGCGCCTGTCCGATAATAATCTTAGTCTGGAAAATTCATTTATCGATCAGGTGAAAATCTGGGGCATGGTATTTTCACTGGATGATTTCAACATCAAAGACGGGATAGTAACGCTGTCGGGTATGGTAAGCCTTCCCGAGACTATGCCGGGAACACTGTCCGGGCGCAAGCTGGTTATCCGGGATTTTACCGCAGGGCTTGACGGGGGCATTAGATCTCTGGATGTCCGAATGGACGAAGAATGTACGATCCCTTTCCTTGATGCATGGGCCCTTTCCCTGAATAATCTGGTGATCCGCTATACGGACGGACAGCCCTGGGTTATTCTCAACAACGCTTCGCTTTGTTTTCCCGCAGGGTTTGCGGTAGACGGCACAATGATAGAACAGGTGCGGTTTAACCCGGTCCAGGGTGTATTTGATTTTGATTCGATAAAGGCCGATACCAATATTCGGTTTAATTTTGCGGGTATTAGTTTCTACCTTGCCCAGCTTTGGCTCGATAAAGAAAGATCCTTTGGTTTTAAAGGCTCCGTCACATTCCCCGCTGAAAGAATGCCCGCCTTCCTTGCAGGAAAAACAGCGGAACTCGATTCATTCTCAATAAAAAGAGACGGATCGCTGGGGAATGTTTCAGCTTCCCTGAAAGACTTAAACGGAGAAATACTGCCCGGCACAAAGGGCGTGATGCTGCAAAACGGCTCGCTGGCTGTCAGTGCGAAGAACAGGCAGGATATTGAGCTGTCTGTTGCCGGGGATATTATGATGACCGGCAATATGCCCGGATCTCTGGCCGGTTCCCGCCTTTCAATTGAGGCATTTACTATCAATCCCGCAGTTCCGGCTGTCAGCAGATTAAAGGCCGGGGCTTTTCTCCATTCCCTGGAAATACACGGGATGAATTTTTCTAACATTCAGATTGATGTTCAGTGGGACGGTGAAAAACAGGACGGGCTTGTTGGTCTTTCGGGTAATATTGTTTTTCCCGCAAGTTTTCCGAAATACCTTGCCGGCAGAACCACGGCAATACGGGATTTCCGTATCGGCCTTGACGGTTCCATCAGGTCTTTCGACGCTTATTTCGCGACAGAGCCGGGAGTGGTGTTCGATCTTATCGGCGCGGTACAAATACAGAACGCCGTTATCAATATGCACAAGGATGAAGAAAAATTCGGCATTGATTTGGCGGGCGTCATCATACTACCCGAGAGTAAATTTCCCAAGGGGCTGGGAGGCCTCAGAACCGAGACGGTTATAAGCCTTGACGGCCAGAAAGGAATAAAATCCCTTTACGCGAATATCGATGTGCCGAATAGCAAATTGTTTGACAGTCTGGCTATGCAGGGCGTAAAACTTGTTATTGATAAACAGGAAGACTCTCCGGCGGAAATCTCTCTTACCGGCAGCCTCGGCCTGCCTGATTTCTTTCCCCAGGGTCTGAAAGGCATGGTAATAGCCATAAAGAAATTCAAAATCAACACGGACGGAAAGATATCCGAAATAGACATCAGCGCAGCAAAAATTAATGCAAAAATATTCAATGTTGTGGATTTAAAGGACGGTTATTTTAAATTTCAAAAAGAGGATGAGAATGAATTTATCCTTGATATCTCGGGCAGGGTTAAACTTGCGGCTGACGGGCTGCCCGCAGAGCTAAAAGAGCCTGAATTTGTTATCAGCAGGTTGTCTCTGTCTACCCGCACCGGGTTGAAGACCTTTGATTTAGGACTAAATTCGGCTATTTCTTTTAATTTTCTGGGCGGATTCAGGATTGAGGCAAGATCTTTGCTGTTAAGTGACAACGGCGTAACTCTGGGAGCCGGAATTACACTGCCCGCTTATTTTCCCAAAGGAATCGCGAACAGCCGGATCGATCTTAATGTTTTCAAGCTCGGCTGGAATGGGCGCATCCTGGACATTCAGGGAGGGCTGGGGAATATGGAACTTGAAATAGCGGGATTCAGCGCGAAAATAGATTCGCTTTATTTCGAGCATGATCCGGCAAAGCAGTTCTATGTCAGCCTGAAGTCCTGCCGGATACGGTTCCCGTCTTTTTTGGGTTCATTGGGAGGCAAGGAATTTGCCGTGAAAAACACCCGGATTAGTCCCGACGGATCATTTGAGGGGGATTTTGAGTTACCGAAATTTGACCTGGAAGTTGCCGGTTTTTCCATCGCGCTGATCGGCCCCACCATAGAATTTACCAAACAGCGGATAAGTTTTTCGCAGATAAAGATAAAAACGCCTGATTTTATGAAAAGCCTTGAAGTAAGCCTTGAGAACGCGGGGCTTTCGGCTGCCAAAGGAATCGAGATCGAAAGCGGTGAATTCAGGCTGCCGGATTTTCAACTAGGCGGTCTTAATTTCAGCAACATCAAGGTTTCTTTTTCCTTCAGCGGTTCGGATTATGTGATCGGCGGCGGCGGGTGTGTTTTTATCCCCAGCGCGGGAACCATCGACGCCAGGCTGGCGTTTGCCAGCCGTTCAACGCTTTACCCCATAGGCCTTAAGCAGGCGGAATTTTCCTGGCAGACCGCTTTTGGCGGCATTCCGCTTGGAAATACCGGTTTGTTCCTGTCGGGAATAGGAGGGGGAATCAGTTACGGCCCGCCTGATGAATTGCCGGCGAAGATAAAGAACATGTTTAATCCCAAGGGACCCCGGATAAAGCTGGGCCTTTACATCAATGACGCTTACGGCGGCAGCATCATTAGCATTAACCCTAATGTATGGATTGACATTGATAACGCCAATTGGGCTTTCCAGGGCAGAGCGGCGGTATTAAGAGGATCTATTAATATTAACGCCGATACTATCGCGGCTTTGTCCGGAAAAGGGTTTTATGGCGGATTGTCCGTTGAGCTAAGGTTTGTCAGCGGCGGCCTGGATATCTATATTTTTGACAAGAACGGAAATACGATCCTTTCCGGGGAAGGTTATGTAAAATTCGGCATACCCAAGGGAATTCTTCTGGATACGAGCATAGGTCCTATAGATATTGTAATACCGCCTTTCGATCTGTGGTTTACAGTTGACGCGGAACTGGGCAGATTTACCAATGGCAAAGACGCGTTTAAAGCCACCGTGAGTATACCCATACTTGGCAGACAGGGAGTGTATTTCGGATCAAACGGTTTTCGTGTCGGCAATGTCTCGTCATACACCATAGAAAGGCCGTCATGGAGCGCGCCAAGCCTGCGGGGTTCGGTAAGGCGTTCCGTTTCAAATCCCGGAATTATTTCCAATGATATTTCGGACTATGGTGATGTGGCAGGTACAGATTATACGGTTGGTGTTTATGGAAAGGACCTTGAAAGGGTAGTATTTCTGCTTGCGTACATCGAAGGCGATCCGCTTGTTATCTGTACATCTCCGTCGGGCAAAGAATACTCCGAAAGAGAAGAGAATGTCGAAACAGTGCTGTATGAAAATGTTATCGCCTTTATCGTTCATAACCCGGAACAGGGAACCTGGCAGATCAGGGTGGCAAATGTGGACGAGGAAGCGTATGAGCTGTCTGTTTTGGGAACCGATCGCATGCCTTCCCTTGTTATCATGGAGCCGGGTTCCGGGACGGAATTGGTACAGGATGAATTCGTCCTCAGGGGACAGGCCGAAATAGGGTATAACAGTGTCATTGTTAAAGCCCGCGAGGATCGGGGCAAGCCGGGGTTCGAACTGGGTGTTTTTCCGGTGGAAATCGACGGGAGTTTTGAAGCATGGGTACCGGCGAAAGATATTGCCGATGGCGAGTACGTCATTTCGGCGGAACTGGAAATAGGAGACGGCTTCACGGCTCCCGCGGTTTACGCGCCGGGAAAGATCCGGGTTGACCGAAGCGGTCTGCCGCTTCTGGAACCTGAACCGGTCCGCCTCGCGGAAACGGACCGGGGTACCGTGGTGCTGCGCTGGGAAAACAACAACGGCGCAAGGACTGCGGGATACAATGTTAAATTTGTAAACAAGACTGTAGGTTCGGAAAACACCGTTTATGTCGGGAATATTACTTCATTTACCTTGCCGGGATTTGGCGAAGGAGAGGAACTCAGCTTCCGTGTTGCCGCGATCGACGGAAACCGGCAGGAAAGCGCCTATTCCGCGCCGGTTGAGATTGTCATCGGCGGCAAAAGGCCGGCGGGTAACCGCCCGCTGATACAGAACGTACCGGCCGGAGCGGAAGGGGTATCCGGCGGGCTCGTCGAAGGCAGTATTACCGTTACCATTGCGGATTATGAAGAATCCTATGAAGCGTCGGGGTATATTCTTGCTCGGCGGCGGCATACGGAATCAAATTCGGCTGTTCCTCCGGGTACTCTGTATTTTACCGGGCCTGTAAAAATTGAACAGAAAACCGTAAGCATTCCCTGGCGCTTATCCCTTCCCGCCGATACGGTTCCCGGCGTCTATACCTATCCCTGCGAGGCGATAAACGAGGCCAATGGTGAATTAAACGCGCCCTTTACCCTTGAAATCCGGGTACGCTGGCCTGATCCGGAAATTTACAGTGTTGAACCCGTAAAATTCAACGGTACGGAAGAACAGATTCTCACATTATATGGAAGCGGTTTTGTTCCCGGTACAAAGGCGGTATTCAACGGTGACGAAATTGCGCTCGGTTCCGGTGGCGGCGAATGGTCATCCGCGGTGATACAAGCGGTAGTTCCCGTTCAAAAACAGGGCGGGACCCGCCCCCTTACGCTTACCGCTCCCGGCGGTAAATCCGCTTCGTTTGACATAACGGTGTTGCTTCCCGACTGGTATGCCGAATTGTATACCCGGATTGCCGAGGCTGTTCCCGGAGGAAGCGCGGATTACTGGGTGGGCGTTACCGGTGTTGAAGGTTTCAGCGGGAACGCGTCCTTTACGGTAATTGAAAAACCCGGCATTCTGGATATTACCCTTCCGGTCATTCCGGCAGGAAATACCGCGAACATCAGAGTGCATATACACAGCAGCGCCGTTCCCGGGACCTACAAAAGCGTTATTTCCGGAGGGCAGGGAAAGAGTTTTGAACTGATAACCGTGGTACGCGAAAGCACGCCCGCGCCGCGCCTTAACGCAGTGTCCCCGGCGTACGGATACCCTCTCTCGGAGGCCTGCCTCTACGGTTCATCCCTGGGATTGGGGGGCGTTCTATATCTGAACAATGTCCGGGCGGAGACCCTCTCCTGGTCAGACAGTAAGATTACCTTCACGGTTCCCGAAAACGGGGAGAGCGGGATCGTGCGTATAATAAGAGGGGACAAAGGCGACGGCATAGAGAGTAACGGCCTTCCCTTTACGGTGAAAAAGATGGGGTTCTCGCTGAGGAGCGAAACGCCGCATCTCGAAATGAGTTCCGGTGAAAAGCGCAAACTTTCCCTGTTCCTCACCGGTTATTCCGGCGAGGTGAGTCTCCGCGCCGAAACAGGCGCCGCCCCCCTGTCCGCCGTATTGGACCGGTACTCCGCCGTTCCCAACGCGGTACTGGAACTTGAAATCGGCGCGGACAGCGGTAACTATGCGAACGGATCCTGGAAGATCAGGATAGCCGGGAACAGCGGGAACTACGAGGCTGAAACGGAAATTACCGTAAGCATCGCGGACGCCCCGGAACTTCTGAGCCGGGTGCTTCCCGACGGCCTTGCCGAAAGCCCCTATTATGAAAAACTTGCCGCAAGGGGCGGAAACGGGAAAGTGGAATACCGTATTTCAGGCGGGGAACTGCCTCCGGGTATTGAACTAAGCGCCGAGGGGGAGATTCACGGAAGGCCGAGGCATACCGGACGCTACCAGGCGGAAATCGCGCTCAGCGATGGTGTGGGAAGAAAGGGAAGCGGGATCGTTGTTATCACGGTGCGGGAAGAATCCTGGGCGCAGACCGGCAAAGACGGCGGCAAAAGCAGATCGGTGAATACCGATTTGCCGGCCGGGAATGAGGTTCTGTTTGCTGAACAAGTTTCCGTAACGCCGGATTATATGCTGGCCGCAGAAGAAAAGATCATCCTGGTTTCGGGGAGCGGCATTACGGCTCTCCGGTCATCAAACGGAAGAACCGACTGGAGCGTCACGGGCAGCTACGAACAGGTAATGTACGCCGGCGGCAGGCTGTACGCGCTTAGTTCCCAGGGTATTCTGGAAACACGGGAACTTGATTTGGGAACCCTGCTTTGGAGCCGGGAAGGAATACTTTCTTTCAGTTCCGACGGCTCTACTGTTCTTACCGAAACAGAGGGCGCCCTTCTTGTCATAGACGCGGCGCCGGGCTTTCTGCGCGAGAAAAAAGAGAAAAAATACAATGGCGCAAGTTCCGTTATATGGATGAATCACCATGCTTATGAAATTAACGGAAACCGTATTACCGCCATTTACGGACAGGATTCTTCCCGGGAATTTGAGGGCAGAATCCTCGCCGCAGCAGCGGACAGCGCCGGTATGGCGCTTGTTACGGAGAAGCACCTGGTTATCCTGGACCGGGATCTCCGGGAAACTGCGCGGGTTTCCCGTGCTTCCGGCGGCAGGGCGGAACTCGCCCTGACAGCCGATACCGTCTTTGTATCGGAACAAGGCGCGGTACGCAGTTACGGCAGGGGCAAACCGGGCCTGATCCATGAATGGCCCCTTGGCGGGGAATCTGTCGCGGACATTGCCGCCGGAAGGGGATCGCTCCTTATTTTTGGGAAGGAAGGATTTACGGTGATGAACTGTTTCAGCGGGCAGCCTGTCCTGCGGGAAAGCGGCTCGTATAGCCGGTTTGTACTTTACCGTGAGAAGATATACACCGCCGGCGATGAAGGGATCATCCGCGCTTATGGCGGCTCGACAAATCCCCAGGGGCCTGAAACGGAAATTGTATTGGAACCTGCCACAGCGGACGGTATAAACGGCTGGTACATCACCACGCCGTCTATGCGGATCACAAGCGTTGACAGGGAGACCTTTACCGCCTCCGTTATGGCGTGGCTTGACGGCGAAGAACTGGAAGATCCCGAATCAAAACTTCCGCTCCCTGACGGCGAACATCAGATAAGCGCGTACGGGGTGGACAGCCACGGGTTGCGAAGCCCGATAGAGCGGCTCCAGGTGAAAGTTGACACAAAAGCGCCTAAAAGCGAATTTACGCTATCCGAAGAAGAGCCTGAAAACGGCTGGTACAGAAATCCGGTGAAGCTGGAAATCGAGGCCTGGGATGATATGTCCGGGCTTGAACGGATATGGACCAATGGCGGCGCGTACGACGGGCCGGTAAATTTCAACACCCAGGGAATACACAATTTTTCCTGGTACGCCCTTGATCGGGCGGGGAACCGGGAAGAAATACGCCGGCATACGGTCCAGGTTGACTATGAGGAACCCTATGCGGACACTGAAATACTGCTTGACCGGGGATTCTGCGAATTAAGCATAAACGCGGAAGATTTTGTGTCGGGCATTGAAACGGTTGAATACCGGCTGAACGGCGGGGAAACGGAAATTTACCGGGAACGGATTTTCCTTGGCGAGGGAAACTACCGCCTTGAATACCGCGCCTCGGACAGGGCGGGAAACTACAGCGAATGGAAAACAATGGAATTTACCGTACAGCCTTTCTGGGCGGAAGCGTCGCTAATCGCCGATGCTTTTATCAGGGGAAGCCGAAGGCAGGCGGTTGCCAATCTCCGTAACGGTATGCCCATACTGCGTAAAGACAATGGAAAACCGGAACCTGACCGCTCGCACCCCGCCGCCCTGGTAAATCTGCCTTCTTATGCGGCAGGGGCGGAATATATCATCTGGGAGTCCGGGGATTTGCCTGACGGCAATGAAAACACCGGCAAAGTGGGCAGCATCCGTTTCCGGGCCGCAAGAGACGCTGTGGCGTATCTTTTCCTTCCCGAGGGGATCGAGCCGCCGGCCTCATGGAGTCCGGTAAGGGAACATGTTATGATCAACCGGGCCTATTACGCTGGGGGCGCTTCGGTTTATATGAAGCGGCTTGCCGCAGAAAGCTGGGCCGATATCCCGGTTACAGGATTGGAAAAACTGCCGCCGCTTATCGCGGTTCAGGAAAAGGGAAACATAACTGCGGATATCGTCATTCTGAAAAACGGGGATCAGGGGAAAGACGCCAATGCTGGAGGCATTGATATGCCGGCGGCAGGGCGGAACGGGTTTGCAGAAGACTATGAGGCAGGAACAGAACTTGTGTTGGAAGGCCGTCCGGGACCCTGGTATTACAGCCGCAGGCTGCCCCTGGCAAAAAAATGGTATGTAAGCTACGGCGCTGAATGGCTTCCCCTGGAGGGAAACCGCTGTACCATACCCGAAGACGCGGAATCCGGATACATCAGGTTCAAGCTTGAACTTGCAGCCCCTGACGGCCAGATAGAATACCGGGCCGAAAAAACCATTCAGATTAAAGAAAAGTTTCAGGAGGAATAAGCATGGAAACAGGGTTGCTTTTATAAAATTCAGCCGGGGGCCTGTCGTCCCCTGTCGGCAAGTTAAGGAGGGGGAGCGCCGTTGACGGCAAGGGTAAAACAATTTTACCCTATGGCGGGCTTTTTTTGACGCTGCTCC
>JAIRZS010000117.1 GCA_031267115.1 Treponema sp. | reverse complement strand
TCTTCCCATTATCACAATAAATTATACGACAATCTGATTTTTTTGCAACTATTAACCATAAAAACGGGCATAGCGGGGAAAAAACCGCAATGAATCTGCAATAGCCGCAGCCCATAAGGGGGGGCCTGTTACCATACGGGCGGCCCGGGCGGGCGCATGCCCTGTTCGGCCCCCCTGCGCTCCAGCCTTGCCGCATTAGGTGTGGAGTTTTGCCGTAGGCAAAACTCCCAAAAGACTTGACGCCATAGGCGGCCAGTCTTACGCTACCCCCCGCGCACGGGATTGGAGCGGTAACCTTTTTTGCCGCGGCCAAAAAAGATACAACCGTAATCCCCGGACCGCGCGCCATGGGCGCGCGGATGCGCCCAAAACCGGAATCAGACCAAATTCGGGAATTCCTCCGATATGTCCATAACGGCAGGCTCCTCTCTTTTTTCCCCGCCGTTATCCCCGTCCATAGCGGCAAATTCGTTTTCCATTTTTTCCGCCTGCTCGTCGGCAATCCTGAACGGCAGGGATTCGTCGCCGCCGGTCATCCCGAAGACCTCCGCCAGAATGTGGTTCCTGGTTTCAAGCGTCAGTTCGTCGGCCTCGATATGGAGCAGCGACTTGTTTTCCGCTTCCTTGTAATCCGCAGAGCGTACCGTGCCGCACATGATCAGGGGGTCGCCGCCAAGCTCGAACTGGACCTTGACCTTCAGCCCGGGCGCGGTCTTGCCCCCGATAACCAGGGCGCAGCCCCCGTCGGAAAGATCCTCAACAACGCATTTAAGCCCCGGCTTGGTCTCGATTTCCACGGAGCTTTCGTCGTGCAGCAGGTACAGGTACGCCGGGATACTGGTCTTGATCCGTACCGACTTCCGCTTCTGGGTCCGGAATACCGATGTTGAATGGTTTATCTGGAGGGCTTCAAAACCCTTGGAATACACTTCGTCGATGACGTCCGTGTCAAACACATAGCCCGCGTCCTCGTTCCGCCAGAAATAGATCGAGATATGGGTGCCTTTCCAGTGAAAGCTCTGGGGGAGATTCGCCCCGGCGGGCCGGGCAATGGTAATATAGTCCTTGGTGTTCTTGATGATATAGGAACTGAAAACCCCGGTCCCGGTCAGAAGGACCCTTACCCGCTGCTCCTCCAGCAGCTGGCGGGTGTCCGTGATGCCGTAGAGCGCCTTGGGCTTTTCCAGCTCTATTTTCTTCCGGTAGTCGTAGAGCCTGGAGAGAAATTCCTGGGTCCCCTGATCCTTGTCTTCCCCGGTTTCCCGGGAAAGCTTTACCATCTGCTTTATGCAGCGGTCCAGCTGCTGCTGGGACCAGAACAGAGCGGTAGGGTCTTCCAATTGCGAGTTAATTGCAAGGCGCCGCAAAAGTTCCAGTTCCTTGAAACTGAAACCGGCATCCTTGCCCTTGGCGTAAAATTGAATCCAGTCGCCCTGGACCATGCCTTCTATGCCCTGGGTCCTGGCGTTGAGGAACAGGAGCAGCAGGCCGCCCGCAATGACGCCAATTATCAGAAAAACCATTTACATTTTCCCCAAACTTCCTATACTAAATACAGGACTATCGGGCATTTCCCAAAATCACGGTAATTTTGGGAAAACCTCCTTTTTAAAGAGCCAAAACCGCGTGGTTTTCGGGGCCGCGTTATTTCCCTGCCTGCGGCCAGGCAAAGGAAGGCCAAAATCGTCTGTTTCATAGAACCGCTTATTATTTACCTTGTCCTCTTCCTGCCCGCGTTCGCCTTCCCGGCCCCCCTTCCCGGGGGAGAAGTGTACCGGTTTGCCATAGGCCGGGAACTTGGCCGGTTCTTCGGTTATAATATACCATCTTTATTGCTCTTGTGGTATATGTTTTACATCAAAGGAAAGAAAATTTTCCCAAAAAAAATTGTGCCCGGGGATTTCCAGTCCCTGATTATCGCCCTGCCGGGGCTGCTGGGGATAGGCCTGGGTGTTTCGGTTCTTTCCTCCATTCTGTCGGGATCCGAAATTACCGCCATTGTTGTGGAAGCCCCCGGCCCGCCGGAAGCCTGGATACTGATGATCTTCTCCTGTTTCAGCACCGGTTACCTGGAAGAAACGTATTTCCGCCACTACCTTTTAAGCGTCTTCCGGAAACAGAAGTCCTGGATGCTGTTTCCGGGGCCGGAAGGCCCGGAGGTGTTCCGCGCGAAGACGAGCGCCGTGCCGGGCATTATCGTCTCGACCGCGCTTTTTTCCCTCAGCCACATCTACGAAGGCCCCTGGGGCGTGGCGAACGCGGTCCTCGCCGGGCTTTTCCTCTCCCTAATCTACACACATTACGGCGCCATCCACGGCCTGGCCTGGGCGCACGGGCTTTACAACATATTTATCTACGCGAACGGGGTATGACCGGGCATAGGCGCGGGCTGCTAGTTCAGTACCATGGAAACCAGCACCTGTATGCCGCCGATCAGAGCGCCCAGTATTGCCCCGAAAAAGTTGATCCACTTAAGCTGGTCCGCCAGTACATCCAGAATAATACGCTCTACCCGCAGCATATCGAGGGAGTCGATCCGCTCCGTTACCATGGCGCGTATATTTATCGTTTTAAGAATCGATTCGGTATGCTTTCCCGCAAATGAAAGCAGCCTTTCCAGTATCAGCCCGTCCGCGCGGCGCTTCTTTTCCCCGCTGA
>JAIRZS010000087.1 GCA_031267115.1 Treponema sp. | reverse complement strand
AAGAACCTTGCCGCCGAAGCGCACCGCTTTTACGGGGGAAAAATCCAGACAGTGCCAAAATGCGGCATATACGGCTTTAACTGGTTCAACGTGTGGTATACCCCCGGGGTTTCGCAGGTTTCGACAACTATCCGCGACGATAACGACGCATCGTTCGCCCTTTCAAACCGGGGCAACCTTGTCGCCGTTGTTTCCGACTCGACCCGCGTCCTGGGCGACGGCGACTGCACCCCGCCCGGAGGGCTGGGCGTCATGGAAGGCAAGGCCATGCTGATGAAGTACCTGGGCGGCGTTGATGCGGTGGCGCTCTGCGTCGATTCGCGGGGAAAGGACGGCAAAAACGATCCTGATAAGCTCATTGAATTTGTAAAAATGGCCCGGCATTCGTTCGGCGCGATCAACCTTGAGGATATAAGCCAGCCGAACTGCTACAGGGTTCTGGACGAACTGCGCGACACCTGCGATATCCCCGTCTGGCACGACGACGCCCAGGGGACGGCCTGCATCACCCTTGCGGGGCTTTTGAACGCGCTCAAACTCGCGGGCAAAAAACTGGCGGACGCGAAGATCGTACTGCTGGGCGCGGGCGCGGCGAACACGACTATCGCGCGGCTTATCATTGCCGACGGGGGCGACCCGTCCGGAATGATCGTCTTTGATTCAAAGGGCTCGCTCCACAGCGGCAGGGAGGATATAAAGAACAATCCCAGGGACTACCGGAAGTGGGAGCTTTGCCGGCAGACAAACCCCGGCAAGTCCCCCTCCATGGAAGACGCGGCGAAGGGCGCGGACGTGCTGATCTCGGCCTCCTCTCCCGGCCCCGACACCGTCAAGCGTTCCTGGGTCAGATCTATGGCGCCCAAAGCGATCGTCTTTGCCTGCGCGAATCCGGTCCCCGAAATATGGCCGTACGCGGCAAAGGAAGAGGGCGCCTTTATCGTAGCCACGGGCCGCGGTGATTTCCCGAACCAGGTGAACAATTCGGTCTGCTTTCCGGGAATCCTGAAGGGCGCCCTCCTGGTGCGGGCGAAGAAAATTACCGACGGCATGGCCATCCGCTGCGCCCACTCGATAGCCGCCTTTTCCGAAAGGCGCGGCATAGACAGGGACAATATCGTTGCCACCATGCGGGAAACCGAAGTCTTTGCCCATGAGGCGGCGGATGTGGCGGAACAGGCGGTCAGGGAGGGGGTAGCCCGCGTGCCCCTGTCCCGGGACGATGTTTACCAACGGGCGCTGGAGGACATCAAAGCCGCGCGAAGCCTTGCCGGGGATATGCAGGAAAGGGGTTATATCGCGGAGCCGCCCGCCGAAATTTTGGAAGCGGCCCTGGACCGGGCCGTTAGGCAGATTAAAGGCTAGGGAGCAGGAGCAAAGAGCACCACCGCCTCAGCTGCTCCACATTCTTTGCCCCTATCCCCTTGTCCGTTACCCAGCTGTTCTTATAAACAATCTCCCCTGTTTTCTCATCGCCCGCTGGAAATCCGGCAATGGCGGGTGGAGACGGGGGGGTCCAAAAGGCGGGCTAAATTCCGCTGTAGCCGAGCCAGCGCGAGAGGTAGTCCGCGCAGTTGATGAGCCCTGATGCGCTGGCGGCGGCGAGGAGCAGGAATGCTGCCGAGAGGATGAGCGGCAGGGGGGCGGGGGGGATTTTCTTTTTCGCGAGGCTTATGGCGGGGGGCAGGGCGGCGAAAAGGAGAAAGACGAGGGCCGGGACAAGCCTTACGCCGGGGGAGCCGCTCTGGGACCAGAGGGAAAGGCGGTAGGCGTTCATTTGAAAAAAGCTGTTCAAAAGAAGAAAGCGCCCAAAGGCCATGAGTAATCCTGCCGCGATAAGGAACAGGCCGCTTATTATTCTTATGAAAGGCAGTATTTGCCTTGCCTTGCGTATCTGGTCCATCAGGGCGTTCCAGAAAAAGGCGGCGACGAGGAAGGGGAAGCCCAGCCCTGCCGAATATACGGCGAGGTAAAGGGCGGACAGGGCCAGTTTGCCGCTCTGGCTTGCCATGAGCAGGATACTTCCCAGAAAGGCCCCTACGCAGGGAGTCCAGCCCGCGCCGAAGGCAAGGCCGGCGATAAACGGGCCGGGAAAACCCCGGGGCCGCCTTGAGGGGTGCAGGAATGAATCTTCTTTTGTTGCGAGAATGGAATGTTCGGGCGTGCAGGTCTCGCAGGAGGCGCTTTTGTCGTCGTATTTTAAGAAGGGGATAAAGTTAAAAAGGATATTCAGGCCAAGGGTTATTATCAGAGCGCCCGAGATGATGTTCAGTACCCTGCCGGCGCCTCCCAGAAATATGATGAATCCGTATATGATGACGCTGAGAAGCACGAAGACCGCGCTGAACCCGAGTACAAAAAATAATGTGGAAACGACTACTTTTAGCTGCCGCCTTGAAAACAGCTTTGCCGCCGCCCCGGCTTCTTCCCCGGCGCTCCCTGTGCCGCTTATAAAGACAAGATAGCCTGACAAAAGCGGGAGGACGCAGGGCGAGGCGAAGGAAAGGAGTCCGGCGGCGAAAGCCGTGAATACGGAAACGCTAGTTTCCATAATTCCCGTGTTTGAGAAGTTCCTCGAAAGCCGCGGTGATGGCGGACGTGTTCCAGTTGCGGCCGCCCGCCGTATAGAGGATGATCTTCCCGTCCCGGTCTACGATAAAGGTAGCCGGTATGGCCTGGATTCCGTAGTTGCTGCCGACGCGGCCGTTTGAGTCAAGGGCGGCGGGAAAGCTCAGGTTGTTGTCCGAGAGAAACGCCGAAACGGTTTTGCTGTTTTCCATAAGGTCTACCGCCAGGAGTTCCAGGCCCTGGCTGCGGAAGCGCCGGTAGAGAATTTCCATGGAGGGCATCTCCTCCCGGCAGGGCGGGCACCAGGTGGCCCAGAAATTCAGGAAGACGACTTTGCCCTTGAGATCGCTCAGGGTGATTGTCCTGCCGTCGGCAAGTTTTAGCGAAAAATCGATTACCGGCCGTTTCTCCCTTGCCAGGGGCAGGCCCGCCCTGCTGAAGGCCTGTCTGACATTCTCGCCAAGGTCCATGGGGTCAGACCCCGCCGCAAGGGGTATCAGGAGCGCGAACACTGCCAGCGCGCAAAGCTTTTTAAGAAAAGGGGGTATTCTTTCCATGTTTCCATTTTATGGGAATTCGGGGGATTGTTCAAGTTCTGCCCCGGATATGGGGGGTAGGCCGGGACCTTGGCCCGGCCGTAGGGGGGCCGGACGGGGCTTGCGGCGGTTTGCGGCCGCCTGTATGGTAACAGGCCCCCCGAAGAGGGTATTTATTGCAAATGTAAAAACACGGCTTTGAGGGTTTTACAATTGACAATTGCCCCGCGATCCGGTAGAATTGGAGGGGCTGCGGAAATTCCGGCTGGGTTTCCGGGGCTTTTGGCGAATGTTATCTGAGTGATGTCTATTGAGGAGGCATTTTGGATGAAGCTGTCCAGGGAATTGCACGCGGACCTGTACCTGAAGATGGTCCGGACCCGGAATTTTGAGGAAACTGCCTCCCGGCTGTTTGTGGAGGGCAAGGTCCACGGTACTGCCCACTTCTGTATCGGGGAGGAGGCTACGGGGGTGGGGGTGTGTACCGCTCTTGAAAAAGAGGACATGATAGCGCAGACCCACCGGGGACATAACCAGGCTATCGGCAAGGGCATGGATATGAAGCGGATGATGGCGGAATTTCTGGGGAAGGAGAACGGCTACTGCAAGGGGAAGGGGGGCTGTATGCATATCGCGGATTTTTCCGTGGGGAGCCTGGGGGCCAACGGCGTGGTTGCGGGGGGTATCCCGGTGGCGCTCGGGGCGGCGCTCTCGCAAAAATACTTTAAGCGGGACAATATTACGGTTAGTTTTTTCGGCGACGGCGCGACCAACGAGGGGGCTTTTCACGAATCTTTGAACCTTGCTTCGGTATGGGGGCTCCCGCTCCTATTTGTGTGTACTAACAACCTTTACGGTATGTCTACCCATATCAGCAGATCCATGCACATTACCGATATTGCTTCCCGGGCGGCTTCCTACGGGATGAAGGGGATTACGGTGGACGGCAACGACGTGCTGGCGGTTTACCGGGAGACCTGCGGGGCCAGGGAGCACGTGCTTAAAAACGGGCCGATGTTTATGGTGCTGGACACGTACCGCTGGATGGGCCATTCCAAGAGCGATCCCCAGGTTTACCGGACCAGGGAGGAGGTCGGCGAATGGAAGCTGAAATGCCCTATCAGGCGTTACCGGGAATACCTGCTGAAAGAGGGTATCTTTACCGAAGCGGAAATTGAGGGATTTGACGGGCAGGCCCGGGAGGATGTGGCGGCGGCGGTGGCCTTCGCGGAGGAAAGCCCGGAGCTTGGCATTGAGCATATTCTTGACGATGTCTACGCCGAAGGGGACATGAGGACCCAGGGATATAAAAACGGGTTTGTCCTGTGATCCTGCGGCTAAGGAGTGTATATGCGTGAGATTACCTACGCCGAGGCCCTGAGGGAGGCCATGAGCGAAGAGATGCGCAAGGATAACCGGATCGTCTTTATGGGCGAGGATATAGGGGTATACGGGGGGGCCTTCGGGGTTTCCCGGGGTATGGTGGAGGAATTCGGGGAGGAGCGGGTCCGGGACACCCCTATTTCGGAACTGGCGATTACCGGCTGCGCGGTGGGCGCCGCGATGACCGGGCTTCTCCCTATAGTGGAGATTATGTTCAGCGACTTTATTACCCTGGCTATGGAGCCGCTGGCCAACCAGGGCGCCAAGAACCGTTTCCAGTTCGGCGGGCAGGGATCGGTGCCGATGGTGCTGAGGACGCCGGGGGGTTCGGGGACAGGCGCGGCGGAACAGCACAGCCAGAGCCTGGAAGCCTGGGTGTGCCATGTGCCGGGGCTTAAGGTGGTTGTCCCCTCTACCCCTTACGACGCCAAGGGCCTTTTGAAATCCGCTATATACGATCCCAACCCGGTGGTCTTTTTCGAGCAGAAGCTGCTTTACCGGACCAAGGGGCCGGTTCCCGAGCCGGGCGACGAATACACGGTCCCCCTGGGCAAGGCCGATGTCAAGCGCGAGGGCGGGGATCTGACTGTTATCAGCTACGGCAGGATGATTCCCCGCTGCCTGAAAGTGGCGGAGGAAATGGCGAAAAAGGGGGTGGACGCGGAGGTGATCGATATCAGAACACTGGTCCCCCTGGACCGGGAAGCCCTTATCGCCTCGGCAAAGAAGACCGGCAAGGTTCTGATTGTCCACGAAGCCTGCCGGACCGGCGGGTTCGGCGGGGAGATTGCCGCGGTTATTGCCGACAGCGAGGCCTTTTTCTACCTTGACGCCCCTATCAGGCGGCTTGGGGGGCTGGATGTCCCCATTCCCTACAACCCGCGGCTTGAGGCCCAGGTTGTTCCCACGGAAGAAAAGATCGGCGAGGCGATAGAATCGCTGCTTTAAAGTGAGGAGGAAAACATGGCCAACTCGATTATCATGCCCAAAACAGGCATGGCTATGGAAGAAGGGGTTATTGTAGAATGGCTGGTAAAGGAAGGGGACAGGGTTCAGAAAGGCGATATTGTGGCGGTTATCGAGACCGACAAGACCACCATGGATCTGGAATCCGATTATGACGGGGTTATCCTGGCTGTGACGGGAAAGGCCGGGGAAACTATCCCGGTAACCAGGGCGATCGCCTGGGTGGGGCAGCCCGGCGAGTCTGTCCCGGAGGCCGCGG
>JAIRZS010000074.1 GCA_031267115.1 Treponema sp. | reverse complement strand
CTTCAGGGCGAGGCAGTTCATTAAGGGCTTATCCGGGAATGAGCCTCCGCGCGGTATCTTAAGCGTTGCGTTAGTTCGAACGGAGGCGCGTTCGATAGGAAGTTTATTATACCGTCTGGTTTAATACCAAATTTTTTTGTAAACATTGCGTGATTCGAGCCGGGGCAAGCCCCGGGGTATTAAACCAGACTTTCGAATAAAGAAGTACCGGTAAAAAAGCATGAAAGGCTCCAATACGGAACGCGCAAGGGATTGAAGCGGTATCCTTTTTTGCCGCGGGCAAAAAAGATACAAGCGTAAAGCCCGGTCCGCGGGCCGTCCTGCCCTACGGGCAGGTTGGCGCGCGGATGCGCCCAAAATAAGAAAACCAGGCTTATTCAAACCGGGAATCTGTGATAGGGTAAGATTCTATGAAGAACCGGGCCGCCCATTCCAGCCATCCGTTTTTTGCCGATATGCTCAGTCCCCGTTTTGATATTGAGGCGGCGCTCGATATTAGCCGGGGGGGCAGGATTGTGGTGGTAAGCGATCTGCACATGGGGGGCGGACGGGGGGACGACCTTGAGTTTAACGGCGCCCTGCTTCACACTATCCTGGAACAGTACTATTTTTCATCGGGCTGGAACCTCCTGCTGAATGGGGATATTGAGGAACTCCAGCGCTATTCCCTGGATTCTGTCCGCGCCAAGTGGCCGCAGTTCTACCGGCTCTTTGACCGGTTTGCGGCTGAGGGCCGGTTTTTCAAGACTCTGGGCAACCACGACGAGGCCCTGCTCTTTGAGCGGGACTATCCCTATCCGCTTTTCAACGCGGTGCGTATCAAAACCCCGCAGTTCCCGGTTTTCGTGTACCACGGCCACCAGTCTTCCCGGATGTATACGGAATTTAACCACATTATCGGCGCGGGAATCCGCTATCTGCTTAAGCCGTTCGGCATACGGAACGTTTCCAGCGCCCGCAGCCCTAACCGCAGATTCTTTGTTGAAAAACAGGCCTATTCTTTTTCCCTGCGGAACTGTTGCGTTTCTATTATCGGCCATACCCACCGGGCGCTTTTCGAATCGCTGGGCCGCTTCGAAATTATCAAGTACGAGATCGAGCGCCTCTGCCGGGACTATACCGGCGCGGATGAAAACGGCAGGGAGCGTATCAAAAACGAGATAAACGCGCTCAGGGCTGACCTGGGAAAGCTGAGGCGCCGGGAAAAGCGGGACGCGCTGAGGCAGAGCCTCTACGGCGACGAACTGCCGGTCCCCTGCCTTTTCAATTCGGGCTGCGCTATCGGCAAGCAGGGTTTTAACGCGATAGAGCTGGACCGGGATACAATTTCCCTTGTCTACTGGTTTAGCGAAGGGGCAAGCCGGAAATTCGTGAACCGGGGCTGGTATCAGGTGGAAAAATTCGGCGCGACGCCGTACCGGCGCGTGGTACTCAACAGCGACAGCCTGAACTATATCAAGGCGCGGATAGAGCTTCTAAGGTAGTATCCAAGGCGGTTACATTTACTTTTTTCTAGTCTTTTTGCGCATTTTTTGCGGTTTCACCGCAAAAAACCGGGCTATCCGGGGCTCCGCTATCGCTCCGGCCCCGGCACTCCGCGCCGTGGCCGCTTCGCGCCCCTCCTATCCCTTGCGCGGCTGGCGCCCCTTCCGCACAAATCTCGCGAACAGCATAGCGCTAATAATCAGAATAATTCGCGAAAGTTAGCGTTCATTCGCGGACTCTGATATTCCGTCGAACTCACGCAAGGTAGTATAAAGCGTCAAAGCGTATCCGGGGAATCAAGCACGGCGGGAAGGCGCATGCTGGTTTCAAGGTAGCCCATGCGGCGCTTCTTGACATTAATATCCAGCAGGGCATAGCCTTCCTTTTCCACCACCCGGAAACCGCGGATCGAGACGGGGTCCTGCTCGGAAAGCCCGGCTTCATCGGCAACGGAACCCCGGACAACCCTCTTTACCTGATAGGCCGAGGAAAAGAAGCCTTCCATGATAGCCGGCGACAGGATAAGGCCGAACAGGGGCGCGGCAAGCCGTTCCTTGGTGTCAACCCTGGCGGCATTTGCCAGGGGAATATCCGGCCTGGCCGTTGTCATAAGGGTGTATTTTCCCCCGTCGCCGGTTTCCAGGGACACAAGCTCGCCCGGCTTGTTCGCGAAGAGGATTTCCTGGTAAGCCGGGATCAGGGCGCCTTGCGGGGCGCTCAGTTCCACGCCGTTAAAACGGGCAATCAGGCTGCCTTCCGGAATCCGCTGTTCGGCGGCGGGGGTAAAGGGCGCCACGTAGATGATCTCGGCGCCCCGGGCCGTTTCGGCAATGGTGAGGCCCAGCCAGGGGCGCTCCGCCCTGCCGCCCCGGATCATCGCCGGAAGCGCGGCCGCCAGCCTTTCGGCGGGTACGGCGAAATTAAGCCCCGGATACTGCGCCACCCCGGCAAAAACGATGCCCACAAGCCGGCCTTCCTCGTCCACAACAGGCCCGCCCGAATTGCCGTGATTTACCATGGCGTCGATTTGCAGGACATCCCCGATTTGGAGGAAGCGCCGGCCCAGCGCGGACACTATCCCCCTGGTGACTGTTTTTTCCAGCCCGCCCGGCGAACCGATCGCGTAAACCGTACCCCCTACCCCCGGAATAACCCGGTCGGTAACGGAAAATACATACTCAGGTTTTAGTTCAGCCTTAATCAGGGCCAGGTCCATTGCCTTGTCCCATCCCACAACCTTTGCCGGGATACGGGCGCTGGCGGAATCCCCCATTCTGATATACATCCGGGAGTACCCCTCATAACTAGGGTCCACCTCGCTTGCGATAACATGGTAGTTGGTGATAAGAAGCCCGGAAGAGTCCACAAAAAAAGCCGATCCCAGAATCCTGTCGGGCATCCCCACGCCCCGTTCCACGCGGTATCCCCGATCGACAAGGACTGTGGCAACCCCCTTGATCATATCCGCGGCGGAATCCCTGCCGGCCACAAAAGAGCGGTACTGCTGCGGAATGGAAACTTCGCCCTCGCGGCCTTCCAGCTTGCCCTCGGCCGCCGCGAGGAAAAACGCCGCGGTACGGCGCTGCCCCGCATCAACCGCCCTGTCCAAGAAAAGCAGGGCGTCTTCCAGTTCCAGGGGCTTGAGTTCATGGGCGCGGGCCGCGCCGAGAAAGGCCGGCAAATCGTTCCCCGCTTCAAGCTGATCTTTCGCCGCTTTCAGTACCAGGTCCGGTTCCTCGCCGGTGCTTTCCACGCTTATGCCCAGCACGGCAAGGGATCGGGCAAAGGAAGCCGCGTCTTCCCAGCGCCCGGCGGCAACCGCGTCGATCTGGGCTGTTTTAAGGTTTTCCACGGCCCGCTCTTCAAACGAATCGATTCTGGCGGGCAGGGACGGATCCCCCTGCTCGGGGAAGACGCTTCCCTCCCCGTAGAGCCTCCGGTACATTTCGATGTAATGTATCGCCTTTACCGGATCGTCGATCACGTATTTTTCAATATCTTCCTGGCGGAACTCGCTGGTGGTCTTGATCGGGAGAAGGCGTCTCTCCGCTTTCGCGGGCGTCATGCAGGAAGAAAACGCCAGAACCGGGGATAAAACCAGGACCGCGAAAAAAACGGCGGCCCATAACGGAAGCCGGCCGTATTTACGGCATATAAAACCGTTATTTTGAATTACTGTCATTTTCCACGCCTAAAAGCCATCACCGCTTATTTCAGTATACTCCCTGATCCCGTCCCTGTTCATATCCCAGGATCGGGCCGTCCTCCCGTCGCTATGGTACTCTTCCCCGGTTTCGTAGATACCGTCGCCGTCCCAATCGCTCTCAGAGCTTTCAGGAACCGCCTCGTATTTAAAAGGGACGTATGCCGTATCTTCCCCCGGGGAAAAGGAAGGCAGCCGGTAACGGCGCAGGGTCTCCATGCGCCCGTCCAGGTCCAGGTCCAAACGCCGCAGGAAAGGCCGCCCGCCCCGGTATTCCGTAACGGAAACGGTCCTGCCCCGGAGGTATTCGGCCCCGTTTATGGGTATGCCGTTTTCCAGTTCTATACGCTCCACCGCGCCGGGAAATTCCCGGCTGGGCCTTTCGAGAGTCCTGGCAAAAGAAACCAGGGTACGCTCGGTCAGGCGGGGACTGCCGGAATCCCAAAACGGGTAGAGAAAAGCCCCGCCTCCAACAAGCGGGCCGAAACGCACAGGGCTTAGGGGGAAATTCCGGGCCCGGAAAATATAGGCCGTCCCGCCGAAAACAACCCGCTGTACCCAGGGGTAGCGCTCCCAGAAAAGCTCGCACTCCCCGCGCCCGCCGGAATCAAAGGCCGCCGAAAAAACAGCGCCCGAAGGCTCCCCGGCGTTCATGCGTATAAGCCACTCAAAGACGCCGTCCTGATCCGCGTCCCGGCGGTATTCCCTCGCTTCCCCGTTTTGATAAAAGGTAAAGGCCTCCCCTGCCCCGTCCTGATCGCTATCCTCACTAATAACACCGGAAAAGCGCGAAAGGTTTCTTTTAAAGATATCCCTTCCCTCATTATTGCGGAAAAGCCCCCATACTTCCTGTACCAGGTCCCTGTCCAGCGCGAAATCAGGGCCGGCGCCCCGCGGCCTGAACAATTCCGCGGCGGCCCGCGCTTCGTCAATAACGCCCAGGTTAAGCGCGGCGGGCAGGGCCGCGGGATCGTCCCCTCCCCCGGCGCGGTACGCCGAGACAAGGCGGCGGGCTTCCCCGGTATCACGGAGAAAGGGGGCCGCCCTGAAAGCCAGATCAGGGGCGCTTTCCAGATAGAGGTCAAGCCGGGCAAGGGCCGTGTCGACAAGCAGGCGGTCGCCTTCCTGGGGAAGCCGGCCCGAGGCGTATTTAAAGAGAAGCCGCGCCGGCCTGGCGTCATCCGGAAAACGGGCCAGGGCCAGGGCCATTTCAGCCCGGAACCCCCCGGCGTCCCCGGCCCCAAGCAGGGCCTCCAGCTTAAGGCAGCTTGCGTCGGACGCCAGGCTGCTTTCCGTCACACGGGAAAGGCTTGCCAGGGCTTCATCGAAAAAACGGAGGCGGTTAAGGGCCGAAGCCTCGATGAGCCGGGCCTCCCCGGCGCTGCGGTTTTTCCAGCGATCGGCCTCGATAGCCCGGCGTACAGCCTCCAGCACAGCCCTTTGGGGCCGGTTTTCGTGGCTGAGCACCAGGGCCAGGAGGAAGGACAGATCCGAGGAAACATCCGCGAAGTCCCGCGCCCGTTCCAGCGCGGCCTCCGCCTCCTGCCAGCGGCCTTCGGCAATGGCCCGCTCCGCCCATTCGGCCCAGCGTTCCGCCATGGCCGCGTCGCCGGACGCGCCGTCCGGAGCCGGAAAGCCCTGCGCGGGCAGGGCCAGGCCAAGACCCGCCAAAAGAACGGCCAGCAGGCAGGCCCGCCCGGATAAACGCGCGGTCCTACCCCCGTTTTCCTTCCTTTTTTTGCGATTCCGGGCTAAAGGCCCGGTATGGCCCGTATAGTCCGCGGTTAATCTTCCTGTTTCCATTTCCATGCGTTCTTCACGCCCGCCGCCGGCATATCAGCTCCGTAAATCCGCGGGGTTTTCCCGGGCGGGAAGGCCGAGGAGAGCGCGTACCTCGTCATCCACCAGGGTTTCCCTGGCGATCAGGGCGTCCGCGAGTTTTTCCAGGTCTTCCCTATGCGCGCCCAGAATAGTTTCGGCTTTTTCACGGGCAAGGTCCAGAAAACGCTTTATCGCATTGTCGATAAGCTGGGCCGTATTTTCGGAATAATCCTTGTGCCGGGCAATTTCCTTTCCAAGGAAGATAGGCTCGTCCTCCTGGCCGAAAGTCACCGGCCCCAGTTCCTCCGCCATACCCCACTCGCAGGTCATACGGCGGGCCATGTCGGTCGCCTGTTCAAGATCCTGCTTGGTACCCGTTGTAGTCTCGTCGTAAAAGAGTTTTTCTGCCACCCAGCCGCCGTAGCAGATCACGATACGGTCCTCAATCCAGCCCCTGGTACGGCTGTAACTGTCCTCTTCCGGCAGGGACATAGCCATACCCAAAGCCCTGCCGTGGGGAACTATCGTCACCTTGTGCAGGGGATCGGAATTTTTCAGGAAGTAATGGAGCAGGGCATGGCCCGCCTCGTGAATGGCGGTCATACGCCGCTCTTTCTCGGAGATAACCAGGGTCTTCCGGGCCACGCCCATCAGTATCTTGTCCCTAGCCTCCTCAAAATCGGGCATTTCCACGGCGGGCTTGTCTTTCCGCGCGGCAAAAAGGGCGGCTTCGTTCACCAAATTGGCGATCTCCGCGCCGCTCATCCCCGGGGTCGCCCGGGCTATGCGGCCAAGCTCCACATCCCCGGAAAGGGGTATCTTTTCCGCGTGTATTTTAAGTATAGCCTCCCGTTCCTTGATGTCGGGCATAGCCACCACCACCTGCCGGTCAAAACGGCCGGGCCTGAGCAGCGCCGGATCAAGCACGTCCGGCCTGTTCGTGGCGGCAAGGATTATCACCCCGTCTTTGGAATCAAAGCCGTCCATTTCCACAAGGAGCTGGTTCAGGGTCTGCTCCCGCTCGTCATGCCCCCCGCCGTAACCCGCGCCCCTGGTACGGCCGACCGCGTCAAGCTCGTCGATAAAGATGATGCACGGGGCGCTGCGCCTCCCCTGTTCAAAAAGATCCCGGACCCGGCTCGCGCCCACGCCGACAAACATCTCGACAAA
>JAIRZS010000041.1 GCA_031267115.1 Treponema sp. | reverse complement strand
ATCTTGTAACCGTCCGCGGCAAGGTAATACATGAGTTCGCAGGCCGCGGTCAGGCCCTCCTCTATCACCTTGGGGTCGGTTTCGATGTTGTACACCTCCGCCTTGCTGGCTATGCCGTGGACATCAACCTCCGGCTGGTGCACGGCCCGTAAATTGTAGGGCTTTTTCGCGTCGGGCAGAAAAGCCGGGACGAACTTTGCCGTAATCTTGTGGATTACGTCCTTTACCGTGAAATCTAGCGCCATGATGCGCCTCCTTATAAAATATTTGCGGATTCTTTACCGCTAAGTCGAATCGAACCAAAGGTTCGTCGAACCTTTGGTTCGGTCGAATAAGTTTTGAATGAAGGGGAGGGGTCTGACCCCGGCTTGCGTTCAAAGCCAAAAAGGGAAAGAAGTAGGGGAAGGAAAAGGGGGAAATAGCGCCGGACGGCGCTGTTTTTGACGGGAATCCGGGCGCTTTGCGGGCCAAGGTGGATACACAGGATCCCCTATATGGGGTATATGATGTGGTTATTGGGAAATAGACACTATATATAGTGGTGGGGGGTAAATAACTGATTTACAGCACATTACCACGGGACCGGGCCTGTCCGGACGCCTGTTGTCAGCCATGCTGTCAGCCATCATTTCCCCCTTTTCCACCAAAATTCTAAAAATCCTACACCCTTTTTCCAGGTATAGTCAAGGTCTGAATTAGCAATTAGCAATTAACAATGGAAGATGGGAGAGCCAAGAGTGGACCAGATGTCGAAGCCTCTCCTCAGTGCTCATTATTCATTGTTCATTGTTCCTTCCTTCTTTCCCTTCTTTGACTTTTTCGACTTTGCGGTAAAATACATAGCCGCGGAATCTACAGAAGGGGCGCCAGCAGCGCAAGGGATTGAAGCGGTATCCTTTTTTGCCGCGGGCAAAAAAGATACAAGCGTAAAGCCCGGTCCGCGGGCCGGACGGCCCTACGGGCAGGCTGGCCCGCGGATGCGCCCGAATTCGCAGCATGGCGCTCCCGCGCTTACTTGTATAAATTGATGACGGGTAGTATTTTTTATGGCATGTTGTTTTAAAGGAGCACTTATGAAAGCACTTAGGTTTATGGCGCTTCTGTTCGCAGCGTCTTTTGCGCCCTGCGTGGCTCAGACAGTTTCGAGCACGGCAGCCGAGCAGATCATCGTGTACCGCCTGCCCGATCCCGAGCGGGTGTATATTTACCCCAGCGGTTTTGTGGTATACGAAGCGAAGATACCGGAGAATACCATTGTCAGTAACGCGTTTATCCTCCCTGAAAATATCCAGCTTGACAGCCTTATCATTTCCCTGTCGGGGAAGCGGGTGTATTCGTATTCTACCGAAACGGCGGAAGCCCTGGTGGTTTTGCGCAGGGGAGAGCAGCCTGCCACGGTGAGGATTCTGCGGGTAAGCATACCGGAACTGCCCGCCGGCGCTTCCCTGGATGTAAAATACGGGATACGGAATTCCGGCCTGACGTGGACTCCCGTGCTTGATCTGGAGGTGGAAGACGGCGGCTACCTGGGCTGCGCCCTGCTTGCGGATATCAGGGCGGAGCGCGAGCTTTCCCAGACCACAAGGTACATTTTGGCGCAGCGGCCGGAAATAATCCTTGTTTCCTCGCAAAACACGCTCCTCGACGACAGGGGCGCGGTTTTTAACCTGGGCAAAACATTGATAGAGGCAAACAAGCGGACCTTGTTCAAGCTGGAAGAGGGCCGGGCGCGGTATGATGTCGTGTACCAGTGGGACGCGAACAGGGAAGAGCGCCTTTCCGCGGTTTTGCGCGCCCCTTCCCCGTTCAAAACAATGGTAGGGCAGGTGCGGAGGTATCTGAACGCCTCCGGTATGAATATCAGCCAGTCCTCCGGTTTAACCATAAGCCCCGACCGGCCTATCGTGTGCTACATCGGGGAACAGCCGAACATAGCGGCGTTTAAGTCGGTACGGACCGCCGAATTCCCCGAACGGGAAAACCAGCCTTTTACCCATTACCTTGAGTACCGCGTAACCAACCAGCTCGACAAGCGGGCCTCCGTGGAAATTTCCGTACCCGTCAGCTACGGGGTAAAGCACCGGAACGAGTACCATTTTACCAAAGAGCCGGATGAGCGGCCGGGCGACCGGATGATCTGGAAGTACGATCTTGGCCCCGGCGAGCAGGCCTTAGTAGAATTCAATTTCGATTCGGAAACAAAGGATAACCCTCTCTATTCGCAGTTCGACTACAGCGAGGGCGGGCGATAGCGGGCAGCCAATGTATGTATGCGTGAGGCTGTTTTTAAATTTGGGCGCATTTTTTGCGGCGCTTTGCGCCGCAAAAAACCGGGCTTTCTGCTTGTATCTTTTTTGCCTCCGGCAAAAAAGGATACCGCTCCAATCCCTTGCGCGTGCCAAAATCCGGCGTCCTGCCGGATTTTGGCATCGGAGTTTGCCTGCGGCAAACTCCGTCTATCCGCCGCCGGCGGATAGCAATGGAAACAGCGGCATCCATGCCGCAGCCCCCATGGCTAAATTTTTAACCGCGAAGTTAAAAAAGTCGAATAAGTTGAAGAAGTTTTTTTTCTTATACTTCTTTTACTTTTTTGACTTTTTCGACTTTGCGGTAAAATCCCCCGGTGAAATTCCCTATTCGATGCCTGGCGCCTGTGCCGCGTGGGCGCAGGAAGCATCCCCCGCCGCGTTGCGGAAAATCCCCATTCTTTTTTCCGATCATCACGCGGATCACGCGCTTTGGCTGCTTGAGAAGATGGGGGGCGAGGCGGCGGCGCTTGTCGTTGTGGACGCCCACGCGGACACTGCCCCGAACCCCGCCCGCGATCGTATCCGTTCTTATATACAAAGGGGAAATTACCGGGCGGCGGATGATGCGTTTGGGAACCACAACTGGATAGATCCTCTGGTTCCGCATCCCGTAGATTCCCTGGTGTGGATAAGCGGGATCTCGGGCTTTCCCGGCGGCGCGCGGTACGAAGGCTTTGTAAAGTCCGTTGCCGGGTGGAACATACAAAAACCGCGCTGCATTACCCTGGACGAGCTTGATACGGTTTCCCTTGGCGGCGGCGTCCTGTTTGTTTCCATCGACCTGGATTTTTTTTACCAGGATACTTA